>NZ_JAHCVJ010000013.1 GCF_018476885.1 Geoanaerobacter pelophilus | reverse complement strand
AAAGAGCGGGTGCACCAGTCAGTAGCCGGCTGGTCGGCAACCGCCAGCGGCACCACCAACCTCAACAACGCTGTCCATGCTTACACCTGCGCCAAGTGCCATGCACCGCACGTCTCTCGTCTGCCGCGGCTTGCAGTCACCAACTGCCTTGATGCGCGTCACTTCGGGCAGCAGCAGGCGGCAGTCATTGTTTCCACCGGGGCATCAACTGCCACACCGGGTAACATCATCCAGAGCACCTTGACCTCCTCGGCTCTGGGGGCCGGTCGCTTCCCTGGCGGCGGATCGCGCTACTCCAATACCCCTGGTTCCGCCCAGAACCCTGGTGGTTGGTGGTTCCAGACCAACCGGCCTACCGGCACGACCCAAGGTACCCAGCCTACGGTCGCTTCCTATGGCTCCAACTGCCACAACGCCACGAACGCCGGAGGCACGAGCTACAACCCGACCAACCAGAGATGGAACAAGCTGACACCATGGTAGTAATTAATGTCTCATGGGGCATCTTCGGGTGCCCCATGGATAAGACCTTTACACAAATTAGCTGTGATTTATAGAGAAAGGAGGTGCCGACTATGAAAAAGAGCTACGTAACTCCAAAGATTGTAGGTAGCGCAGTTGTTCATCCCTGCTGATCTGCAATGAAGCGTAAATAAAAAAAGGTGAGGTCGCTGCTGCGGTCTCACCTTTTTTAGTGTATTGATGCTTAAAAAATATTGTTGGTAAGTAGAGTATATGCTCAAAGCTATTCCAGATTACAGATATCCTGTAGCACTGTTGCTGCTGACACTAGTGGCCTTTTTCTCGATTGAAATCAGTCATCCGTACTACTTTATGCAGGACGACAATCGTGTCTTGTATTTGCCTATATATCTCCATAACCTTAGATCTGTGCTCAGTGGTGAGTTCCCATTTTACAATTTTCATCAGTATCTTGGCACTCCAGTAACAATCCACTATGCGGCCTTGTATCCAATATACTATCTGGCACTGCTTCTCAGCAATTTCATGTTTGGGCACTATTTCGCTTCATTCGAAATTATTGCTTTATTTCATCTAATTCTGGCCGCTCAAGGTTTTTATTTTTTCGGGCGATATTTTGAGCTTGACGATGCTAGTTGTCTTTTTGGCGGGATTACGTGGGCATTTTGCTCTTTTGTGATCATCGGAGGGAATTCGTGGATCCATGTAACCGGGCTTGCTGCGTATCTCCCGTGGATTCTTTTATACACAGTAAGACAATGTTATTCCTTTGACCTCAGAGCTTTTCTCCTGCTTTTGTTTTTTAAGGTTTGCAATCTACTGCTGGGGTATCCACAATATTTCTTGTATACAGCCACGTTTGAAATTTTGACTGTTATTCTGTTTTGCTTGCTTGACTCTAAGTCGACAAAGTTTACTAAGGCACTTGTATCTTTCACGGTAAATTATTTTTTAGTCGTTATTGTCACCCTTCCTATAATTCTACAGACCGCGTGGCAGACAAAGGTTTCTGCATACAGAAGCAATCCATTAAGCTGGAATGAATATGTTGGTTACAGCTATAATCTCAAATACTGGCTAAGCGGGCTTATTGACCCATTTAGTTCAACTTCGGTAATTACTCAATTTGAACTTCATTACCTCTCATTTGTCGGGTATTTGACAATTTTGTTCTTTTTTTTGTATCTATACAAAAGAAAAGTGCTTTCTGGTAAATGTGCTGTTCTGGGAACGGTTTCAATCATCCTATTCTTGTTTGCTATTATGTGGGCTGGCGAACTGATAGTAACGCGGCTTTTTTATTACGTTCCAGTATATAACAGAATGCGCTACCCGTTTAAGCTGGCAATCTTTGGTAGTTTCTTCATTACGGTCATTTCAATTCTTGGTTTTGACATCTTCCTGAAACAACTATCTGATTACGCATCCCTAACGAATAAAACTGTTAAAGTTGTTGCGGCAACGGTCATTGTCGTTCATCTTTGCATCTTCATTGCGGTGTATTCCTTCTCACCGCAGCGAACGTTTGGCTATCATGAAGACCCTCTCCCCTTGACAGAACCTCTAAAAGCTACCATTGCTGATGGCAGGATTATAAGCGCCAGTCTTGACGACGTGATACGTGGCGATAAATTGATTCCCGGTTTTTCTGCTCCGTATCTCGGATATGACTATGCAACACTCTGGGGGCTGTTTCATTTCGGGGGATATGACCCGCTTGTGTCACAAAAGGGAGGTAAGGCATCGTTAGGCATAAAGAACAATCCGGTGTTTAATCTTCCGGCAGATGAGCCATTTTATATTCCGCAAGAAACACTTGAGCATTTTCGGAAATGGGGGGTAAAGTGGTACGTAGTTAATAAGGCAATACCTTTGGATCCTGCTGCACCGTTCCAGTTGCAATACAGCGATACGTATCGCAATGTTCTGAAAGACAGCTTGGCACGACCTATGGTCTACTGGCAGGAGGCGGTTGACAACGCAAGGCTATCCTATCGATTCAAAACTAATTCAGTGGAGATAGATTCAGATTGCAATAAAGCAGGCACTGTTATTGTTAATATGCTGTACCATCCTTATTTTACCGCGCAAGTGGATGGCATCCAGATAGAAGTTGCCGAGACGGCAGACAACCAAATGTCTTTATCCGTGCCAAAGGGAAGACACTCAATAGCTCTCAGGTATGCCGACCGGAGTTTTATCAATGGAGCGAAAATCTCTGGCGCAGTTATTCTGCTGATCATTTTATCTCTCTCCTTTGCTAAAATAAGAGCTAGACTAGTTAATCTGTTTCTTTATTAGTGTCCCAACCTTTTTTACTTGTTCATGATGGGCACTACTGACTAAAATATAGGAACCAATCAAAGATGGCGGCACTGGATTTTTCGCGAATATTTGACCTGCTGGGGAAGATCCATACTCTGCTTCCCTCTCTTTTCAACTCCACCCGAGCATTGCCTCCCTTGTTTGTTCATATCGAAGTTACCCACCGTTGCAACGTTAAATGCGCAATGTGTTATCAAGACGTCAAGCTGTCTCCCCAAAACGAACTTACCTTGCAGGAGATAAAGCATATAATTGATCAACTTCCCAAGTGGTGTATCCTCTCTCTCACCGGCGGAGAGCCGTTTTTAAGGGAAGATATTGCCTCTATACTCGAATATGGAATGAAAAGGGGCAAGTGTTCCCTTGTTACTAACGGGTCTTTGATCAAGGATAGCCATATTGACATGATTGTACGAAACAGGTTGCTGCTTATGGCCGTATCTATAGATGGAATGCAGGAAACTCACGACAGCATCCGCCGCAGCCCAGGTCTCTTTGACAAGGCCGTCGAGGCACTGGGCAAAATCAAGGAAAAAAAGAAAGAGTTGAAAACATCCTTCCCACTAATTGACATAAAGACCGTCATCTTAAAGGAGAATCTTCACCAGTTGACTGATATCCTTAATCTGGCTGATAGTCTTTCAGCAGATTTTGTGACTTTTTCGATTCCTCGCTCGATGGATAATATATACAGTGCTCCCTATCGTATTGATTTACAGGAAATCTGTCAGACACAGCCTGTATATCCGGTGTTAGGGAATGATGATTTGACCGTTCTGACCAAGCAGATAGAGGAAATACGAAAGTACAAGGGAAAGGTCAAAATCCGCACGTATCCGGAAAAAATGTTGAATGAAGTGAACCTTGAAAAATTCTATCGGCAGGAACTCACTCCCCAGAGTTTCAACTCCTGTTTCCTGCCTTGGTCACGAATGTCCATTTCGCCCCATGGGGACGTTTTCCCCTGTATGTCCTTTCTGGTCGGAAACGTCAGGAATGACAGCCTTGCCAAACTATGGAACAATGATCGTTTCAGAGCCTTCAGGGCGTCACTCGATAAAAAGAGTTTGTCCAGTTTCTGCTTCAGTTGCTGTCACTCTGAATGCAATGAGAGCGCTGATTGTAATTCTGTCAATAGTCCTGGCAGGACTGGGGAACATTAGAGCTTTACACGGATTTTTGCATGCAAAGCATATAGATTCATCTTCATGGCTTTGCAAGGGGCTGAGTAATTTGTTGTTAACGGAGATTTACATTCTTGGTAAATGAGTCGGCATGTCAAGCTCAGAAAGTGTACCAATCATCTCGAGTAGCCCACTGGGACAGGCTTGCGGATAGATTCAGCCATTGCGGCCTGCGGAGTGAGTACCATCGGAGGCTAACAGAGCTCTACCGGGAGATTATCCCTGCCGATCAGGCTGTACTTGAGATCGGATGTGCTAAAGGTGAATTGCTGGCATCTTTATCTCCGGCGCGTGGAGTCGGGGTCGATTTTTCGGAGGGGATGCTGCGGCATGCACGGCAGTTGCACCCTTCTCTGGAGTTTTATCTCAAGGATGCTCAGAATCTTGAAGGGATCAGTGGGAGCTTTGATTATATAATATGCTCTGACCTAGTTGATGACCTCTGGGATGTTCAGGAGTTCTTGCTGGCTGTGCATCGGCTCTGCACTCCTGAAACAAGAATCGTTTTCAATTTCTACAGTCATCTTTGGAACCTGCCACTACGATTTGCTCAGCAGCTCGGATTTGCCAGGGAAATGCTCCCACAGAACTGGCTAACGGTTGAGGATCTGATTGGCCTGTTAAATCTCAGCGGTTTTGGCACTGTCAGTCATCGATCAGAAATATTGCTGCCGCTGGCCGTCCCTGGGGTCACATCACTTTGTAACCGGGGACTTGCCAAATTCAAGCCGTTCAGCTGGTTTAACCTGACCCATTTTATCGTAGCCAGAGCTTTGCCTGTCAGATTCGATAGTACTGCAAGGCCGACCGTCTCGGTAATTGTGCCCACTCGCAATGAAGCCGGCAATATAGTAGAAGTCATAGAACGTATTCCGCAACTGGGCGCTGGGACAGAGATTATTTTCGTTGAGGGGGGCTCAAGCGATGGCACTTACGAGGTCATTGAGGCTGAGATAGCCAGTCATTCGGAATTGAAATGCCGACTTATGAGGCAAAGTGGCTGTGGCAAAGGGGATGCGGTGAGAACCGGGTTTGAGGCTGCAGTCGGGGATATTCTGATGATTCTGGATGCCGACATGACTGTTGCTCCTGAAAGTCTGGAGAAGTTCTACATGGCCCTGGTTCAGGGGCATGGTGAGTTCATCAATGGAGTTCGCCTGGTTTATCCATTGAATGATCGGGCAATGCGTTTTGTTAATCTGATAGGCAACAAGTTTTTCAGTATTGCATTTACCTGGTTGCTTGGCCAGACGATCAAAGATACATTATGCGGGACCAAGGCACTGTGGAAGCACAGCTATGAGAAGCTTGCCGCAAACAGGAGTCATTTTGGAGACATTGATCCTTTTGGCGATTTTGACCTGTTGCTGGGGGCAGCACGATTGAATCTCAAAATAGTAGATTTACCAGTTCGTTACGGTGAAAGGCTTTATGGAGAGACAAATATAAGCCGTTGGTCGCATGGGTTACTGCTATTTCGGATGCTGCTAGCTGCCGCCCGGAAACTGAAGTTTGTCTGAAATATGACTGGTTATTCAGGATACTAACGACAGATGTATATAATTGGGCTTTCCGCATACTATCATGACTCAGCCGCAGTGCTGATCCGCAACGGAGAGATCCTGGCGGCAGCCCAGGAGGAGCGCTTTACCAGGGTTAAGCATGACTCGGCCTTCCCTGTAAATGCGGTGCGCTACTGTTTAGATTTCGCCGGTATTTCTATGGCAGCTGTGACAGCAGTTGCATTCTATGACAAACCTTTCCTGAAGTTCGAACGTCTACTGGAGACCTATTACGCCTTTGCACCGCGAGGGCTCACTTCCTTTGTGGCGGCAATGCCTGTCTGGATCAAGGAAAAACTGTTCCTCAAAAAGCTGCTTCTGGAAGAGTTGCAAACTGCCGACGTTACCTGCCCGGCTGATATCAAGTTGCTCTTCCCCGAACACCATCTTTCCCATGCTGCCAGTGCCTTTTACCCGTCACCTTTTGCAGATGCGGCTATTATAACTCTGGATGGGGTTGGTGAGTGGGCAACTGCCTCAATCTGCCATGGTGAAGGGGGGGCTATCAGAGTTTTGAAGGAGCTCAGGTTCCCTCACTCGCTTGGACTCCTTTATTCAGCAGTAACATATTATCTCGGGTTCAAGGTTAATTCCGGCGAATACAAACTGATGGGTCTTGCACCTTACGGTAACGCTTCTTCCAGTCGGACAGCCCGCTTTGTCAGTAAGATTAAAGAGCAGTTGGTTGATATCAAGGAAGATGGTTCTCTGCGACTCAACATGGAGTACTTTGATTTTGCAGTCGGGCAAAAAATGGTGGACATCACCAAATGGGAAGAGCTGTTTGGCTTCACAAGGCGCCAGGAAGAGGCGGACCTCCTGCCGGAGCACTGCGATCTTGCACTTGCGACTCAGCTGGTAACGGAAGAGGTAGTGCTGAAGATGGCCGGTGAGGCCAGACGCCTGACCGGATCGGCTAACCTCTGTCTTGCTGGCGGGGTTGCTTTGAATTGTGTTGCAAATGGCAGGTTACTGAAAAGTGGTCTGGTGGAAAATATCTGGATCCAGCCGGCTGCCGGCGATGCCGGAGGTGCTCTGGGAGCGGCTCTGGCAGCCCATTATATCAGCTGCTCCGGCTCACGCCAGATTGACAAAAACTTGGATCGAATGCAGGGTGCCTACCTTGGGCCGGAGTACTCTTCGCTTGAAATCGAGCGGATGACCAGAAAGTTCGGCGCTGTGTCCCACTGTTACGAGTTGTTTACGGAACTCTGTGATTTAACGGCCAGCCTGCTGGCTGATGGCAACGTCATCGGCTGGTTTCAGTCGAGGATGGAATGGGGGCCGCGTGCCCTCGGCAACCGGAGTATTCTGGCCGATCCTCGCTCACCAGAGATGCAGAGCAAACTTAATCTGAAGATCAAGTTTAGGGAGGGGTTTCGTCCCTTTGCTCCGGCAGTGCAGATGGAGTGTCTTCAAGAGTATTTCGATCTCGCTGTTCCTTCCCCGTACATGTTGTTGGTGGCTGACGTGCAGGCACACAGGCGAAATTCCTTGCCAGCCGATTTTCAGGCACGGGGAGTGCGAGATAAGCTCTGTCATCTTCGCTCCGATATCCCGTCGGTGACCCATGTCGATTATTCCGCCCGGGTGCAGACAGTCCACCGGGAAACCAATCCCCGTTTCTGGCAGCTGCTTGAAGCGTTCAAATGCAAAACCGGTTATGCCGTCCTGGTTAATACCAGCTTCAATGTTCGCGGTGAACCGATTGTGATGACGCCGGAGGATGCCTATCGTTGCTTCATGCAGACAGATATGGATTATCTTGTGCTTGGGAATTTTATCTTTGACAAGAAGATGCAACCGGATTTTCATGCATCTCCGCTGCCCAAATTTCAACTCGATTGATAAGGAGTAAAGGTGACTTTTCTGAAAGAGTTGTGGCTGTTTCTGCTGGAGAGAAAGAAGTGGTGGTTGCTGCCGATCATTGCAGTGCTGCTGTTTTTAGGACTGCTGATCGCAGTCTCAGGCGGCTCGGCTCTGGGCCCTTTCATCTACACACTGTTCTAGTATCATGATTCGGTACCAGGCAATATGCGCCTATTAAACAAGTTAAAGTTGAATATAGACAGGGTGGCCTACTTGATGTTGCTAATCTCAGCCTTGGTCCTGTTTTTTTCACTTGGCGGGTTGGCGGTGACATTGCTGGAAGACAAGGCGTCAGTGGCTCGCACTGACGCCTTGCTGCCAGGCATTATGACTGTCGCGGCCTTTTGCTCTGCCTGGAGCTGGTGGTGGGTTATGCTACGCAGGCAACAGGGAGAAGCTGGCCCTGATGGCAGTACCCTGCAAAAAAAGGTGCTTTTCGGTCTTATCCATGCCTCGCTGCTGGTAACAGTGACTCTTATTTTGATGAATTTTGCCGCCTCGTTTTTTGCCGTGAACTGGCCGATGAGTGGTTTGCACGGGGTCTCTTCAACAATAGGTAAGCAAGCATGGGAATACCAGAGTAAAAAAGAAGGTTATGTCCAGGTCAACTCCTGGGGGCAGAGAGATGTTGAACATTCTGTCGCGCCCCAGGCCGGGTTGTACCGGATGATTTTTGTCGGGGACTCTTTTCTGGAGCAGGGGGCAAATGTGCCTCTCGTCGCACGAACTGCAGCTCTGCTTAATGGGGTTGCCCCATCCTACGAGCTGATAAATCTCGGTGTCTCAGCAACAGATCCTGATGAATATTTTTACCGGCTGAAAAGGGTAGGGCTTCCCTTGAAGCCGAATCATTGCGTCATGACTATCTATGCAGGCAATGATTTCATCCATGACCGCACTCTACTGAGCTATGGGGGGGTATCGGCAACGTACCCCAGGCTGTCCTTTCTGCAGGTTCTCGGGCTGCGATCACTGGATCAGGTGATCAGCAACGAGCGCCGTCCGGTGCTACGAGCCTGGTTCAAGGGGGGGGCGCTCCTGAAGCACGAGCTGGAACTGCAGGAGATTTTTGGCAAGACAGGCAATGATGGTGAGACAGAAGGAGAGTATCTCTCTTTTTTCCCTCCAGAACGCCAAGCAAGGCTAAAATCGGTTCTTAACAGCTCTTCTGCCGAGGCAAGAAGCTTGTTCTTCAATATGCTGCGGCATCCTGACGAAGGAAGGTTTCGCAGCTACTTTCTGGATGTTGCAACAAAAGCTGCCAATGGGATGCCTGCACCGGAATATATTGACGACAGCTATGCATATGGTTGGGTCAAGGCTTCACAGGAGCTTTGCCGCAGGAATGGGGTCAAATTTACCCTTGTGGTTATTCCTGAGGGCTTTAGCGTCGATTCCAGGATGACAGCCCACTATGCGGCGCTTGCGGATATGAAAGCCTACCTGAAATATCTTGATGATGCGACCAGCCGGATTGTCAGTCATGCCCGTAGCGATGGGATGGATGTCATCGACCTACGTGAGGTGTTGGCCAAAGTTCCGGGAGCCTATCTGAATATGGATGGTCACTGGTCACAGCAGGGTGTGGACCGGGTTGCACTGTATTTAGCGGACCGGTTTGCAAACGCCAAGGATAACAGCCAAGGGAAATAGGGAGAGTATGCTGAAGAATCAAGAAAAACCTTCGCGTGCGCTGGTGTTGGAAACTTTTGCAATCCTGGCCCTTTTCTCCCTTATTATACAGCAGGTTTTAGGACACCGGCTGCTGGCATGGCTGGCAATACTGTTGCTGTGCATTGCTCTCTTTGCCAAGCAACTTGCACTCCTCATTGCGAGCTGGTGGCTGAGGGTGGCTGCCAAAATAGCTTCATTCAACAATAGAATTCTGCTTGGTACTGTTTTTTACCTTGTGCTGGTGCCCGTAGCAGCTGTTTATAAACTGTTCAATAAAGACCCGCTCGAACTGAAATGGCAACAAAAGGAATCCTATTATTCCGAGCGTAATCATACTTTTCAAAAAACAGATCTGGAGAAAATGTGGTAAGAGCCGGTGGCCGCAGGCAGGTTGATCCCTGTTTCGAAGGATGCTCCTGGAGGACTGACCTGCTGCTTGCTGTCGTGTGTGGCGTTGTATATTTCAAATGCCTGTTTTACGGCATCACTCAATCAGACGACGAGGTGCTCATCACCGGCAGTCTCCCCTATCTGAAGAACCTTGCCAATATTCTCACGGTATTCGCCACTGACGCTTTTTACCAGGTAAAGTCCATCGATCTATATCGGCCGTTGCAGTCAGCTACCTTTATCATCGATGCCCAATGGGGAATGGATACGGTTTTAGTAGCCCACGGCACCAACCTGCTGTTGCATATCCTCTCCTGCCTCGCTGTTTTTCGCCTGTTCCTGCTGTTGAATCTCCGCCGGCAAATCGCTTTGCTCGGGGCGCTGGTCTATGCAACCCACTATCTCTTCATGACGGCGGTGGCCTGGCTGCCAGCCCGTGGTGATCTTCTTCTAGCGCTCTTCACATTTCTGACCCTGATTACCTTTATAATCCAGCTTGAAACCGGAAAACTACGCTATTACCTGTACCACGGCATGTTCTTCACCCTGGCAATTTTCTCCAAGGAGAGCGCAGTTGTTCTGCCCCTGCTGCTTTATATCTATGTGTGGGCATACAGGAAAAAAGACCTTTTAACCAGGAAGAAAACGGCATTTCTTGCCCTCTATTATGCCGCTGTGCTCACAGTTTACTTCATGCTGAAATCAGCGGCAGTGATACTGTACAAAGGGGATACGGGGATTGTGCCGTTTCTGAAAAACCTGCGGACTTTGCCGGAGATGGTTGCCAGGTTTTACCTGCCGGTCAATATGTCTACCCTGCCTGAATACAAGCTCTCCGCCACCCTGGCAGGAGTGCTGGTGCTCGTCGGGTTGACTGCGTTGCTCTGGCAGGCAAGAGAAAGAGTGGGGCGGGAGGTGCTGTTTGCGGTCGCCTGGTTTTTACTCTGTATCCTTCCGGGGATGGCTTATTTTCCACTATTCTACTATTTTGCTTATGAGCATGTGGATCATCGGGCCTATGTGACCTGTTTCGGCCTGCTGTTGCTCAACTTGCAGCTTGTACAGGCCTACGGGTTGGATCAGAAGCGCTACTTCAATAGCGTGACACTGGGACTGCTGCTCTACCTGGCCCTGTTCAACCTGTATTACAGCGGGAATTACAAGGACCCGGCGGCTTTTGCCCTGAGGGCTATCCGCACAAATCCCCATTCTGCCCAGGCCTTTGCCACCTACGGCACGGCGTTGCATCTACAGGGGCGTGATGACGAAGCACTGGAGAATCTGAACAGGGCGATTCAGATCTTTCGTAAATACATGCCCGCCCTCCACACCAGAGCTGAGATATACCGCTTGCGAGGTTTGAACCGTGAGGCTTTGGCTGACCTGAACACCTTGTTGGCAACTGATCCGGAGTACAGTGCCGACGATTATTATTTGCGCGGCCTTATCAGAAAAGAGCTGGGTGACAGTGCCGGCGCTGCGGCGGACTTCAACGCGGCTCTGCGGCTGAATCCGGAACATGGCGGGGCGCTCGACGCACTAGGCCTTGCACCGCAGTCGACGCTGAACATAGATTCGCCCCGCCGGACAGGCGATGGCCGATAGAGTTAAATTTATGTCAGGCCAATATTGGTTGCCTGGCTTGTGTGTGGGAACTCTTCAGAATTCGTCTCGGGGCCTGAGAATTATTGCCTTATGGCGCATCAGGCGGTTGCAGTACCAGCTATTCGTTTGGTTAGATACTACTTGTTGGCAGGTGAAGTAGTGATGTCCCGCAGATTCCCACAATATTTTTCCCCTTTGTGCCTTGCCTTGCTGATCTTAAGTCTGGTCGGAATAATCGAGTGGCAGTATCCTCATTATTTTTTGAAAGCCGATAACCTCGACCAGAACCTGCCTTACTATGTTCACAATCTCAGGGCGGTGCTGGAGGGGGAATTCCCTCTCTTCAATTTTCACCAGTTTCTCGGAACACCGGTGTTTGCCTGCATCCAGTCAGCAGCATTGTACCTGCCGAACTACATTGCCCTTGTCCTTAGCAAGTGGCTGTGCGGCAATTATTACTGGGCAATCGATCTGTTGGCGGCATTTCATCTGGTAGCTGCGGCCATCGGCTTCTCCCTGCTCACTCGCCAGTGGGGGCTGGGGACGATTAGCGGCTTCTTTGCAGGGATCTCCTGGGCATTATGCGGCTTTGTCATGAGGGTGGGGGATGGATGGATTCAGGTCATCGAATATGCAGCCTTTTTCCCCTGGATTCTACTCTACGGCCAGCGGCTGGCGTGGACGCCTGCCCTACGCCCTTTTATCATCTTGACGCTGTTGAGAACTGCTGCCCTCTGGGTGGGAAATCCTCCGTTCTTCATGTATGTAGTCACCTTTGATCTTTTGTTCGCCTTCGTGTGTCATGGCATCAACCGGGATAAACCCCCCCCTGTCAGCAATGAGTCCGATAAGGTCGGCGTGCTGTCATTCATTATCCGGCACTGCTCAAGTTACGGTATTGCTGCTATCCTGTCCGCTCCTCTCCTGCTTCCTGCTTTCAGCCAGATTGCATCCTCCGCGGACAGGAGCAGCGCGCTTACCTGGGAAATGTATTCCCGAGGAGGCTATACCTTTTCTCTGTGGGTAAGGGGATTGCTGCTCCCCTTTAACTCAGAGTATTACCAACTGTTTGGTCAGGAGTTGTTCTTTCCCCACATAGGGTGGTTGCCTGTTATCTTTGCCCTTGCCGCCATCTTCTGCAGGCCGCCATACCGTCGTCTGGCTATTGTTCTGTTGCTTTTGGCAGGCGTTTCGCTGCTTTGGGCGAACAATACGTTTGTTACTCGTCTGGTCTATCATATCCCGTTCTACAACCGACAACGTTTTCCGTTCAAGCTTCTATTTTTTAGCAGTTTTTTTTCGATTGCGCTGGCTGCTGTCGGCTTGGAACGATTGCTCGATGCTGTTCGTAAATGTCAGCGACCAGAAGTAATCGTCACGGTGATCCTTGTGGTGCAGGTAACCAATCTGCTGGCATTCCACCTCTCTACCCCTTATGATACCCGCAAGGTTAAACTGATCCCATATACCGAACAGCTACAGGAAAAGTTGTCTACCGGGAGAATTGTTACTATTGTTTCCCAAGAGACAGACGATCAGGATAAGCAGCCATACCTGCTGGGGTACAACTTTGCCACGCTCTTTGGGCTCTATCATTTTGCCGGCTATGAAACACTGGTGTCGCGGGCAAATCTGGAGGCAGCTCTGGAAAGAAACGGCAGTGCCGATTTCTTCGTTGACAACAATATGTTCGCTCCAGATCCCTCTGAACTCGAATATTTTCGTCATTGGGGGGTAAAGTGGTATGTTCTGGAAAAGCAAATAACGATTCCCGAGTCGTCGATCCTGCGCACTGTTTATCGGGGCAATGATCGGTTGATCGCATATGATCCTGCCGCCAGACCTTTTGTCTATTGGGAGGATGATCCGGAAACAGAGGCCGTACAACACCGGTTCAGCACCAATAGCATCAGGATTGAAACGAGGAGAGAACGTCCGGGCAGGTTGGTGGTGAATACTCTTTACAACCGACTCTTTACCGCTGTCATTGATGACAGGCAGGTGGATGTGTCAGCAACCTCCGGCAACCAGATAGGGTTGCTCATCCCCCCTGGACAACATGTGGTTAAGGTGACCTACCATGATCCGTATTTCGCTGCCGGATGGTACGTTACCGGCGCTTTTCTCTGCACCGCAGCTGTCTGGATATTTATGCGCAGGAGGAAATGTGCTCCAATCGGTGATTAGCCATTTTCGCAAGGCCCGCCAATGACCGAGAACCATAGTTACTACGACTCAACCGGGCGTACTGGTGTCCTTGTCTGGATAGCTTTTTTTGCTTTTATTGTCGCCTGCATCCAGTTTTCCATCCCCTATCCGCTAGACGATGATACTGCCTACCACTTTTCTGTGGCCAGGCTGATCCGCGAGCACGGGATACTGCAGAGCTTTCCGTGGACCAGGTTCAGCTGGCAGTTCGATCATTACGCCGACAAGGAGTTTTTCTTCCATCTGCTCTTTGTCCCTTTTACCCCCCTTGGATTCAACACGGCCTCCAGGATTGTCGGCATTATCGGCGGCGCCTCAATTCTTTCGGCCATGTTTATGGTTCTGCGGGCGGAAGGTGTCAGGTTTGCCGGACTCTGGGCACTGATCCCTCTTGCAGCGACGAACTACCTCTACCGCTTTTCTCAGGTCCGCCCCCATCTCTTTTCAATTGCCCTTGCCATGCTTCTTGTATGGGCTTACTGCCGCCGGAAGTCGCTGGTCCTGTTTCTGCTGGCGCTGCTCTATCCGCTGTTTTATGTGGCCTTCTGGCAGATCCCTCTGATCTTGCTGGTTGCCGCAGAGGCTGGCCGGCTCTGGACGGATGAACGGTTTGACCATCGATCAGCACTAATAGTGCTGGCAGGGATTGCGACCGGAGTCCTTCTCCACCCTAATACCATGAACCTGCTGCAGATCAACTGGATTCACATGACAGATATTCTGTTCCGCAACGCATGGGGCAAGCATGTCGAGTTCAACATGGGAGAAGAGTTCGAGCCGTTTCCTCTCAAAGAGTGGTTCAGGTTCATGCTCGTAACCACCATAGTTGTCATCGGCGCACTTGTCGCTGCCTGGCGGGACCGAAAGCAGCACCTTCTTTCAACGGCAATGGCTATTACCATGGTTATATTTTTCCTGCTTACTCTCAGGACCAACCGCTTTCTCGAATACCTCGTTCCTTTCAGCGTGCTTTCCCTGGCCTTGGCCACATACAGAAAGGGGCAGGGGTGGCTACTTCCGTCGCTTGCCACGGTGTCTCTCTGTTATGCCTTGGTCTCAATCCCTTTACTCAAATATATTACCTCAAGTGAGCAGCGGCTCTGGCAGATGGATCAGGGGGTAATCGAGGCGTTCACCAGGGAGGTGCCTGCCGGGGCAGATGTCTTTACCTGCGGATGGGAATATACCGGGACTCTTATGGTGAATCTTCCCGATAGAAATTTCATGGTTGCTTTGGACCCTACATTGCTTTACAAGCGTGACCCGGCTCTTTACGATCTTTGGTATCGAACCCTGAAGTACGCCCCTCCGTCGTCTGCGGAGATCGTCCGACGCAATTTTTCCAGCCGTTACGCCATTTGCCTGGACCATCCCACTTTGCACCCTTTTTTCAATGCCCTTGCCGCCGACAAGGGGGCGAAGGTGCTGTACAGTGACGGGAAATGGGTGCTGTTTGACCTTAAGACCGTCGGGAAGGGGGAGCAATGACCGATATGCCGGCTACGGATTCCCGGGCGGCAGGAAAATCCCGGCTTCCGGACCTGCTCTTTGCGGCACTGCTAGCTGTTTTCGTAATGCTCTCTCTCAACTCGTCCAGGCAGGAGTCGGTGACCATCGACGAGTTCCGCCACCTTGCCACTGGTGTGCATTATTGGCAGAGCGGCGATTACTCTTTTGACAGCGCTACGCCACCGCTTTGGAAAATGGCAATGGCCTTGCCTGCCTACCTTGCCGGGGCAAAAACGGTGCAGTTTCATCAGTTTCCGGAGAGCGCCGCCGGTTGGGAGCCGTGGTTCGTGGCAACCGACTTCATGAGGGACAATGCTTCTGCCTATAACGGCTACCTGCAGTCTGCACGGCTTGTTAATATCCTGGCAGCGTCACTGTGCCTTGTTGTCCTCTATCGGCGTCTTCGAAAGCGTTTCGGCCCTGGAGCTGCCCTTTTCGGGAGCTCTTTTCTGGCGCTTTCGCCGACGTTTCTTGCCCATTCCCACTATGCTACCACCGATATTATTGCTACTCTGACCTTGATGACGCTGGTTTTCCTGCTGATTGATTACCTGGAAAACCCCGGGTTAGGTCGGCTGGTGTGGGCATCCCTGCTCTTCGCCATTTCCCTCCTCTGCAAGTTCTCGGCATTGCTCCTGTTGCCGTTGTTGCTGCTTTTGCCGATGCTGGCAGCGCTGAAGCAAACAGAAGGAGCCCAACGGCGATGGCCTGACATTATGCTGCATCTGTCAAAATCACTATTATTGGTGATGATGACTCTGCTGCTTACAGTGAATGTTTTCTACGGGTTCCAAGGGACGGGAACCACCCTGAGTCAGTTGCATCTGGAGAGCAAGTCTTTGTCCAAGCTGGGGCAGAGCGTCGCCGGTGTCCTGCCTGTTCCCTTTCCTAAGGCGTTTGTCGAGGGCTTCGATAAGCAGAAGGCTGATAGCGATTTTTCAGAATTCCCAGCGTACTTCTTGGGGAACTGGTCGATTGAAGGGTTCCGCAGTTATTATCTTGGTGCCTTCTGCATGAAGGAGTCTGTTCCATTTCTTCTCCTTGTTGCTGCGGCGCTGGTGGTTATTGTCCTGCAGAAAAGGAGATTGTTTTCGCGCCATGAACTGCTGCTTTTACTCTACGTCCCGCTGATCCTTTTTCTGGTGCTCAGTTGCTTTAACCGGTTGAATGTCGGGGTCAGATACCTGCTGCCAATATACCCGTTCCTTTGCATTTTCATTGCCGGACTGTTTCAGGCCGGCAGGGGGTATGGCGCACGACTGGCACTGCTGCTCCTGTTTATGTTACACTCTGTTTCGGTGCTGCGCATAACACCGCACTATACCTCATATTTCAATGAACTCTTCGGCGGTGCGGCACACGGATATCGCTACCTGATCGATTCGAACACCGACTGGGGACAGGATCTTCCCAGCCTGAAAAAGTATATGTCCAAGAATGGTATAGAGAAGATCCAGCTGGCTTATTTTGGTCATGGACTGCCAGAGGTTTACGGCATAAATTACGAGTCTCTCTCAATGCCAGCAAAACCTGGCTATACGGCTATAAGTGTCTCTCTGCTCCAGGGGCATCCCTACCTGCTGACCTATCTTGATCCGCCCCGTATTGCCGAAGCCGATCAGTTCCGCGCAATGCGCAACCTTCAGCCGGTGGGACGGGCAGGGTATTCAATAATGATTTACCGAATTGATTGAGATGACGGAGCGCTAGTGAGAACAGACGAAAAAACCGTCATACGGATCAGCGTGGCTGTGGGCATTGCGTCGCTGCTTGTCTATCTAGGATCGCTGTCGTGCGGCTTCATAAACCTTGACGACCCGTTTTACATTACCAACAACTCTCTCATCAAAAGCCTGGACCTGCATGCGCTTCGCAGGATTTTCACCGAAGCGCATCTTGGCGCATGGCTGCCTCTCACCTATCTCTCTTTTGCCATAGACTACCATTTCTGGGGGGACAATCCGACCGGTTATCATCTTACCAATATCATTCTCCATGCAGCCAATGCCTCGCTGGTGGTGCTACTGGCCGACAGGCTCTTGACCTGCTGCCGAGAGGCACTGGGTGAGGGAGGGTATTGCTATCCACTTGTCTTGCTCTTGGCTGGATTGTTGTGGGGACTTCACCCCCTGCGCGTTGAATCAGTTGCCTGGGCCGCGGAGCGTAAGGATGTGCTCAACGGTTTTTTCACCCTGGCCACAGTCCTTGCGTATCTTCGTTATGCACGCGGCAAAGAAGCCGGGACTGGGAATAACTCTATTGTCCCATACCTGCTGGCACTGGCCTGTTTCATCTCATCTTTGTTGGCAAAACAGGTTAGCGTCACTCTGCCGGTGGTGATGCTGCTCCTGGACTGGTACCCGCTCGGGCGGTTCAAAAAAGAAAGAGTTGCGTCGCTGTTGCTGGAAAAGATTCCGTTTTTTGCAGTCGCCATCTTTATAACCATGCTTACCATCTATTTTGCGGCATCTGAGAAGTATATGGCCTCTTTGCAGGATATGCCGTTTTATGTCAGGGTGCTGGTTTCCGGCAATGCAATCTTCGAATACTGCCGGTTTATGCTTTTCCCTGTCGGCATTAGCCCGTACTTCGTGCTTCCTAAACCCCTTCCATACGGTTATCTCGTAAAAACAGTGGTTGTTGCCACTGCCACTCTGCTTCTGTGGCGCTTCTCAAAGGCCAAGCAGGCAATTGCCGCCTCCTGGTTTGCTTTTGTCATCCTGTTTTCACCGATGCTCGCATTTGTCCAGACCGGTGATGACATTGCTATGGCAACCAGATACACCTATCTCCCGGCAATAGCACTCAGTATTGCCGTTGCAGCGGCCTTGGTGCTGTTTTCCAGGAGATTGCCGCCACAGGGACGCAGGCTGCTTGCTATCGCCCTGGCCTTCTTTCTTGTTATCAACGTCGGCATTACCCTGAAGCTGATCAAGGTGTGGCAAGACACTGGTACTTTCTGGTCCAGAGTGATCGAGATTGAACCGGTCGGACGTGCTTATGGCGATCGGGGGGTTTATTACCTCATCAACCGGAAAAGCGCTGCGGCAGTTGAGGATTTCAATGTCGCGATAGCTATCGCCGAAAAAGCAGGAGTCCGCTCGATATACAACCTGTATGCCTTCAGGGGGGTTGCTTTAGGAGATATCGGCAGCTTTGCCGAAGCGGTAACCGACTTTGACCGGGCAATCGCACTCTATCAGCATCCGACGTACTTTTACCAGCGCGGGGTTGCCTTGAAAGCATTGGGGAGAACGGCAGAGGCGGAAATGGATTTTCGCCGGGCCGGGCCGAATCCGCCGCCGATTGATTGGTTCTGAGATTCGACCGTTATTTTGTGATGTTCGGGTAAAGGCACTGATATCATTTTTACAGAGATTTGGATAATTTATATTATAGTAGCGGAGAGGTGATCCGGGCATGATCGAAACAGTCAGTTTTGCGAACAAGCTCTTCGCGATTATTATTCCCCATAATTTCAGCGAGCCGGGGGTCAATTTTTTTACTCCGCACAACCTCTCGCAGCAGCTGGCCTTTATCAAACACCCGCCGGGCCATTTGATTGAGCCGCACATTCATAATCCGGTTCCCCGGGAAGTGCTTTATACCCAGGAGGTGCTGCTTGTCAGGAAAGGGCGGCTCAGGGTTAATTTTTACGATGACGACCGGCAATTTGTTGATAGCAGGGAGCTGGGAGCTGGGGATGTGATCCTCCTGGCAGAGGGGGGGCACGGTTTCGAAGTGCTCGAAGAGCTGGAGATGATCGAAGTGAAGCAGGGGCCGTATGCTGGAGAGAGTGACAAGACAAGATTTGTCATGAAGGTTGATGGTGTGACAAAATGATTCCGGTGAATGAGCCGCTGCTGGATGGCAACGAGGGGCGATACCTGCAGGAGTGCATCGATTCGGGATGGATTTCCTCTGAAGGCCCTTTTGTTGAACGCTTTGAAGCAGAGATGGCCGCCAGGACCGGGCGGAAATTTGCCTTCGCCCTGACCAACGGCACGACAGCCTTGGAGCTGGCAATGGCTGCCCTGCGGCTTGAACCCGGAAGCATGGTGGTAATGCCGACTTTTTGCATTATCTCCTGCGTGGCAGCGGTTATCAGGAATGGGTGCATTCCGCTCTTTGTGGATGCCGATCCGCTTACCTGGAACCTTGATATTGAAAAGCTTGCAGAACTGCTGAAAGATCAGATTGAGAGGCAAGGGAATCGCAAGCTTAAAGCCATAATGGCTGTGCATACCTATGGCTTGCCTGTTGATATGGATCCTTTGCTGGTGCTTGCGGATCGTTATGGCCTCAAGGTTATCGAAGATGCTGCAGAAATGCATGGACAGTCCTATCGGGGGGTGGCCTGCGGCGGTTTTGGCGATTTGAGCGTTTTCAGTTTCTATCCGAACAAACTGGTTACCACCGGCGAGGGAGGGATGGTGCTGACCGACGATCCCCTGCTGGCTGAGCGCTGCCGTAGTCTGCGCAATCTCTGTTTTCAGCCTGGAAGGCGTTTCGTGCATGAAGAGCTGGGGTACAATTTCAGGATGTCCAATCTACAGGCGGCTGTCGGCGTTGCCCAGCTGGAGCGGCTTGACATGTTTGTCGCTCGCAAGCGGGCTATGGGGGCACGCTATGACGCCCTTCTTGCCGACTGCAACGGGCTGCAACTACCCCATGCCAGGACAGATTATGCCGACAATATCTATTGGGTCTATGGTGTGGTTCTTGGTGATGAAGTGGCGACCGATGCTTTGGGAATGATGGGGCGACTGGCAGAGCGTGGGATTGGCACCAGGCCGTTCTTCTGGCCGATGCACGAGCAGCCGGTGCTGCAACGGATGGGAACCCTGCCGACTGACAATTATCGTTTCCCTGTGGCGGAGCGCCTGGCGCGGAGGGGGTTTTACCTGCCAAGCGGCATTGCGCTAAGCGAAAGTCAGATTGAGGAGGTCTCTTCAACCGTTGTTGCAGAGATCGCAAAGGCTGGCAGGTAATGGGTTTGGGTGCTACAGCGATGACGACAGATCGATCGTTCAGTGTGTCGCTCATTATGCCCACCTACAATGAGGCCGGCAATATCGCCGATCTGATTATGGCTGCAGTGGCGAATGTGCAAAAAACCGGGGCTAGCGAAATTGAGGTAATAGTTGCCGATGACGATTCTCTGGATTTCACCTGGAAGATTGCGGCAGAAACCGATTGCCCTGGGGCAACCGTCAATGTTTTGCGGAGAGTTGAGGCCCATGGACTCACCGCCTCACTTAATGATGCTATTGCCGCCGCTAAAAACGATATAATAGTTTGGTTTGACTGCGATTTTTCCCAGCCGCCTGAATGTATCCCTCAGTTATTGGAGAAGATCTGTGAGGGGTATGATGTGGCGGTCAACTCCCGCTATCTTCCCGGAGGAGGGGAGAACCGCTCCGGTGACGGCTCCTGGTTCCATCTGTTTCTGAGCAGATGCCTGAACTACTCGCTGCGTTACCTTCTCGATCCTTCCTTTACCGACTATACCAGCGGCTTCATTGCCGTCAGGCGTGAAGTTTTCCGGGATATCCGCCTGCGCGGGGATTACGGCGAGTATTTCATTGATTTCATCTACCGGGTGCTGCGTGACGGACGCTTCCGGGTCTGTGAGCTGCCGTATATGATGCAGCCCCGTCGTAGTGGCGAATCCAAGACCGGATCGAACCTGGTGCATTACATAAAACGTGGCCGCAAGTATCTTGCCACCATAGCCGGGCTGAGAAAACTCCGGACGGAGCGAGGCTGAAAATGGAGCCATCGCTCTACGAGAGAATTTTTCAGCTACAGAAAACCCACTGGTGGTACCGGAGTAGGGAGCGGTTCTTGGACATTCTGCTGCGCGATGTGCCACGTGGTGGGATTGTGCTGGATGCTGGTTGCGGACCAGGGTCAATGCTGCATTACTTTGGCAGGTATGGCGATGTCGTTGGCCTGGATCGCTACTTGCCAGCCCTGCAGATGAGTCGCAGCCATTTCTCCGGCCCGCTTTTCCAGGGAGAGTGTAGCCGGCTCCCCTTTGCGGACAACAGTTTTACGCTGGTGACGGCATGCGAGGTCCTTTATCACAGGAACATCAGCGATGTAGCGGCGGTGGTACGTGAGTTTGCCCGGGTTTTACGGCCAGGCGGTGCGCTGCTTATTGTCGATTCGGCTTATTCGAGTTGCTATTCAGGGCATGATCAAATTGCCCACGGTGCTCGGAGGTTTACCAAGGGTGAGTTGGTTGCTGCCCTGCAATCAGCCGGACTTGAGGTAGTTCATGCCACCTATGCCTATGCTTTGATACTCCCCATTGTCTGGTTGCTGCGCCGCTTTAAGTCCCTGTTTGGCGTCAGGGAGGAGCAGGGTGGGGAGTTGGCTGAGACCTGGCGACCGCTCAACTCCCTGGTTGTCAGCTGGTTCAGGCTTGAGGCCGTACTTGCCGGGTATTGGGGGTTGCCTTTTGGGCTGTCAGTTCAGGTTCTTGGGAAAAAGTGAGGAAGGAGGACTGAACCCAATCTATGCGTATCCTTCTTCTTAATCCTCCGGCGGAATACACTGCAAGAGAGTATGTGGATCCTGCCAACCCATCGGACCATGGGCTGCTGGATACCGAGGATTTTGGGCGTTTCCCGCCATTGGGGCTTCTCTATATTCTTGCCGCTCTCAGGAAGGCAACGCCGGAGCATGAAACGTTCTTGCTTGACTGTATTGCTGAAAAGGTGGGACACGGCGAGCTGATGCAGAGAGTGGCGGAGATAGGGCCGGATCTGGTGGGGATCACCAGCTTTACTGTCTCCATGTACGACGTCTGCCTGGCTGCGCGAGCGATACGTCAGCGTTTCCCAGCGGCCCATCTTTGTCTCGGCGGCCATCACCCCATTGCTTTTCCCTATGAAGCGGCAGAACTTCCCGAATTCGATTCAATAATAGTCGGCGAGGGGGAGGAGGCCTTTCCCGAACTTGTCACAGCGTTGACCTCCGGTGCTGATTTTACCGGGATCAGGGGGGTCTATACCGCCGCTTCGATCCGAGGCTATCAGGGACAGTTACTGACAGATGACAGGTTTCTGGCCAGACGGATGCCGCCACCGGCTTATGTGGAAAATCTGGATGCACTGGCTCCACCCGACCGCTCGGTTATTAGCCACCTAGACTATCGGAGTATCGTCGGTGCATCGGATCGGCTTGCTACCATGATCAGCAGCCGCGGATGCCCATGCAGCTGTACCTTCTGCGATGTGCCGTACAAGAAGTACCGGCAGAGGTCGACGGTGGCCATTGCCGACGAAATCAGAGCTTGTCTGGATATGGGGTACAAGGAAGTCCACTTTTACGATGATCTGTTCAATATTACCCCCGAGCGGGTAATCGCCTTCAGCGACGAAATAACCCGCCGCGGCTACCGCTTTACCTGGGATTTTCGCGGCCGGGTAAATACCGTGACCCATGACTCGCTGGTTAAGGCCAAGGCAGCTGGTTGTCGCATGATCTCCTTCGGTGTTGAAACCGGTAGTGACGACGGGCTGATGCAGCTGCGAAAAAACTGCACTACCGAGCAGGTCAGGACGGTCTTTAAGTGGTGTCGTTCCCTGGGCATCCTGACCATAGCCGATTTCATGATCGGCCTCCCTTTCGAGAAGAGCGCCGCGGATGTGCGACGCAATATCGATTTCATGCTGGATATCGATCCTGATTATGCCCAGGTTTCCATTCTGTCGCTTTTTCCCAATACAGAGCTGTTTGCCGAGGCTGCACGACGCGGGCTGATTCGGTCGGAGCGGTGGGCGGAATTCGCCCGGGCGCCGCGAGCGGATTTTTACTTGGATCACTGGGAGGAGTCATTAAGCATGGCCGATCTGCTGCGTCTGCAGAGGGAGTCCTACCGTCGTTTTTATCTCAGGCCCCGCTATGTCTGGCGCAGCCTGCTGGCCACCTGCAGCTGGCATGAGTTCACGACAAAACTACAAGGGGCGGTGAAGCTGTTCCGCTAGAAATCCGAAGCAGTTTTTGACATAATACTCGGAATTTAATTCGTGGAAAAATAAAACAGGCAAAGGTGATACCTATGAAACGAATTTTTATCACAGCACTCATTCTGCTTATTGCGCTCCCGGCATATGCCGCAAAGAAAAAACCGGTTACCAGGCCATTGACTGAAGATCAAAAGGCCTTTTATGCCGTAGGACTCGTTCTTGCGAGACAGTTGGAAGTGTTTGATCTAACCCCTGCAGAGTTGCGGATAGTGAAGCGAGGGTTGAATGACGCTGCCAGAGGCAGGAAGCCGAAAGTAGATTTTGCTGTTTACAGTAAAAAATCTCAGGACCTGGCAATTGCCCGTCGCGACGCACATGGGAAAAAGCTGGCTTCACGAGTAGCTGCTTTCATGGCTCAGGAGGAGGCAAGGGAAGGATCGGTCAAAACAGCGTCCGGACTTATTTTTCAGTCGGTCAAAGAGGGGGATGGGGCTGCTCCTGCGCTGACCGACAAGGTTAAGGTCCATTACAAAAGTACTCTGATCGACGGCAAAGAGATGGCGAACACTTACAAAATCGGTCAGGCTGATGCGTCGGTCCTGAACGAATTCATGAAGTGTCTATCTGAAGGGATGCAAATGATGAAGCAGGGCGGCAAAGCCAGGTTGATCTGTCCTCCGGAAATTTCCCTGGGCAACGAAGGGACCGATAATATTCCTCCCGGCGCCACACTGATCTTTGATTTGGAACTGCTCGAGGTTACAAAATAGTTGGTGATATCCGGAATCATGCTTGAGGTCGGCAGCTATTCACCTGAAGTAGCTGTCATCATTCTGATATGACAGCAAAGAAGCTGAGATGAAACAGCAAAAAAAACCAAATATGAGGAGGCTCGCGAGCAGCAATCTTGCAGGAGAATCGCTGACTGGCAGTGACATTGGTGCTGAACAGCGCAGAAAGCTTTTGCTGGCTGCATTTGTCGCTATCCTGACCTTCATGGTTTATCTGCCCACTCTCCGTAACGGTTTTGTCAGTTGGGACGATGGGCACTATGTGTATGAAAACCGCCATATCCTCGCAATCAATTGGGGATTTTTCAAGTGGGCGCTGACCAACGTTGATATTGTTTACTGGCATCCGCTCACCTGGATATCTCACGCTTTGGACGTTGCTATCTGGGGCCTGAATCCTTTGGGGCACCATCTTACAAATATAGTTTTCCATGCCGTTAATACGTTCCTGGTTGTCATCTTTACCTGGAGGCTATTGCAAACAGCGCAACATCATGCCCGTTCCGGTTGTTGCCGGGACGGTTTTTTTGCCAAGGAGGGGCAGGCGATACTGGTTGCGGCAGGGGTCACGGGAGTCCTTTTCGGCCTGCATCCCCTGCATGTGGAATCAGTCGCATGGGTCGCGGAGCGTAAGGATCTCCTTTACTCCCTGTTCTACCTGCTCGGTCTGCTCAGCTATATGGTTTACGTTTGCGAGTATGGGAAAGACCAGGGTACTTGGGAGTTTTTACGCAATCGAGGCTACTATCTTACTATGCTCTGCTTTTTCTTATCCCTTGCGAGCAAACCTATGGCAGTAAGCTTTCCGGCGATCATTATGCTGCTGGATTGGTATCCTTTGCGGAGAGATTTTGCGGCGCAGTGGCGGACTTTGCTGCTGGAAAAGCTCCCTTTTTTTGCTCTGGGGGGAGCCATATCGGTAATTACTGTTGTCGCGCAGGCAAAGGTCGGCGCAATGGTTGCCATGGGAGAGATCCCTTTTGGCGTCAGGGTGCTGGTGGCGTTCCAGTCCCTGGTGATCTATTGCTGGAAGATGATGATTCCGGTGGGGTTGTTGCCGCTCTACCCCTATCCTGATAATGTCTCCCTGCTGAAGCCGGAGTATGTCGGCTCCATGCTGCTCATCACGGGCGTTACCTTGGTGTGTGTCACTATCGCAAAACGACAACGTTTGTGGCTGGCTGTTTGGGGCTCTTTCCTTTTATCGGTCTTTCCGGTCATCGGGCTGCTGCAGTCGGGGCCGCAGCCTCTGGCGGACAGGTTTGTCTATCTGCCGAGCCTTGGCCCTTTCATTTTAGTCGGTGTCGCATTCGCCATCTTTTGGGGGAAAAGTTCGGCAGAAACGCTTGCCCGGCTGTCATTAGCATCCCTTGCCGCCTTGATGGCGGTGGTGATGGGGTATATGACCGTGGTGCAGATCGCTATCTGGAAGGACAGCATGGTGATGTGGAGTCATGTTATCAACAAGGTGCCTCATAGGCTGCCTTTCGCCTATCATAACCGGGGGATACTTTTTTTCGACAAGGGTGAGTTGAATTTGGCGATTGCAGATGCCACCCAAGCGATAGGTCTTGCCCCTGAGTTCCCTGATGCCTATCACAATCGGGGCAATGCCTATGCTGCCAAAGGGGAATACGATCGTGCCCTTGTCGATTACAACATGGCGATCAAGCTCAAGCCCGCTGACCCGGTAATTTACAACAGCCGCGGCCTTCTGTTCGCCGGCAGAGGGGAGTTCAACCATGCCTTGGCAGATTATGGCAAGTCGATAGCGTTGCAGCCTGATTACATGGAGGCCTATAATAACCGCGGGCTTGCATACGCCGGTATGGGTGAGTTTTCTCTGGCCGTTGATGACTATGATAGGGCAAGCGCTCTGAATCCATCTGACGCGAGCATTCATATCAACAGGGGGATTGCTTTTGCCGCCATGGGCAGGAGCGACCTGGCGGAAAACGAGTATTCCTTTGTAATAAAGCAGAAACCTACCCCGGAGCTGACTGCAAATGCCCACTCCAATCGTGGCATCCTCCGGTTCAATCGCAAGGAATACGACCGCGCCCTGGAGGATTTCACTTCAGCAGTAACTCTGAATCCGGGCAGTGTTGCCGCGTACAACAACAGAGGCGCGCTTTACCGGGCAATAGGGGACTATGCACATGCCACAGCAGACTTTACTAGAATGCTGGAGTTGAATCCAGGCTCGGAAAAAGCCTATCTTGGCCGAGGTGACTCCTACCTGCTGGGAGGAAGCACGGCAATGGCAAAAGAGGATTATCTTGCTGCCTGTCGTATGGGCAGCGCTGTCGGTTGTCGTAAGGCTGATTCGCTGCATTAGCTGTTGTGCGTTGTCGGAAGAACAAATAATCTTTGGTGGTAACAGGCAATGTCCCAAGTTAAAGAGAAAGCCACACTGCTGACAGCATTGACAGCGTCGCTAGTCTGTCTGCTGCTCTATCTGCCGGTGCTTAACTACGGATTCATCAACTTTGACGACCCGGAATATGTGCTTAATAATCCGGTTATCCGTCACCTCGACCTGAATACTTTGTACCAGTCATTTTTCCAATCCCATGTCGGCTGGTGGATGCCGCTGACCTGGCTATCACTTGCCATTGATTACCAGTTCTGGGGACTTAACCCGCTTGGTTATCACCTGACCAACATCGTGTTCCATGCCGCTAACACCGGCCTTGTGGTGCTGATAGCCGACGGCCTTTTGCGGCAAGCAAGGGGGGTAAACGGCGAATCCTCAAATGGTCTGCCTGAAGGAGGCAAGTATTCCGGACATTACTATGCCGCCATTCTGGTTTTTGCCGGTCTTTGTTTTGGGGCGCACCCGCTCCGTGTTGAGTCTGTTGCCTGGGTAACCGAGCGTAAGGATGTGCTGAACGGTTTTTTTGCCTTTTCATCGATACTTTTTTATCTCCATTATGCCAAGCGAAAAGATATGGGCATTACCGGGAAGCAAGCCGGGAGGTTCTATGCCCTGTCGCTACTGTGCTTTGTCTGTTCGCTGATGGCGAAATCGGTTAGTGTTGTCCTGCCCGCCATGCTCCTTGTTTTGGACTGGCAGCCGCTGAGGCGCATGCCGAATCGATCCTTCCGCCAGCTTATCCTTGAGAAATGGCCGTTCTTTGCGGCATCGGTTTTGATAACACTGTTCACCTTCTTTTTTGCGGCTCAGAGTCGCTATCTGGTGACCTACGAAGCATTCCCCTTGAGCCAGAGAATTGCAGTCTCAGGTAACGCGATCTGGGAATACTGGCGCATGTTGCTGGTGCCGGTAGGGCTTAGTCCCTTCAATGTAATCCCTGATCCCATCCCGGGCTCATACACGTTAAAGGCATCGCTGGTGTCGTTGGCCCTTTTGGGGATATTTTTTTCAGGGAAAGTGCCGCGGCTCAGCGCCTGCATGCTCTGCTTTATACTGCCGCTGCTACCGGTGCTGGCATTCTTCCAAAACGGTGATCAATCCTACGCCGACAGGTTTACCTATCTGCCGTCTCTTTCACCGGCGATATTCCTGGCGCTGGTGCTCTTCACCGGCAAAGGTGTTGCCGGGAAGCTCGTCAACCGCCGCTTAGTGATTGTTGCCGCGGCAATTGTTGTGATGATTTTCATGGTAGCAACTTATCGGCAACAGGGAGTGTGGCGGTCCCCGGAGTCCTTCTGGACCAGGATAATCCAGGTTGAACCGCTGGCAATTATTTACAAGGAACGAGGCAAGTATTATCACTCAGAAGGTCGCTATGCCGAGGCAGTGGCTGATTTTACTGCTGCCCTGGGCATGATCACTCCGACTTTGAAGCCCTATGAATACAACTTCTACGCTTTCCGGGGGGAGGCGTTGCGGGGTGCCGGCCGGTACGAAGATGCGGTGGCGGATTTTGCCACGGCAATAAGCATGTACCCACATCCCGCCTACTTTTATCATCGCGGCCTTGCCCTGAAGTCGTTGGGGAGGATAGGCGAGGCTGATTTGGATTTCCGGCGCTCCGGTCCCGATCCCGGTCAGATTGCCTGGTTTGATAGGGGAAACTGATGGCCAAATGGAGACTGTCGACCCCTATGGTCGCCACGCTGGCGGCGCTTTGCTGTTTTCTGGTCTATTTCCGTGCCCTCGGCTGTGGCTACGTCTGGTTCGATGACCCCGACTATGTGATTAACAACCAGGCCATACGTTCCCTGGACTGGCAGTTCCTGCACTGGGCATTCACCAACAGCCAGGTCAGTCTCTGGATGCCCTTGACCTGGGTGTCCCTGGCAATCGATTACCATTTCTGGGGCCTGAACCCCTTTGGGTATCACCTGACCAATATTCTCCTCCATGGGGGTAACGTTTTTCTGGTCGTCTTACTTGCCGACCGGCTTTATCAGCCGGTCACCGGCGAACCGGAAACTAGCATGTCCCACGGGAGCCTCTTTCGGGGTGGCATGTTACTTGCCGCGGCGCTGCTCTTCGGCATTCATCCCCTGCGGGTGGAGTCGGTGGCCTGGATTACCGAACGCAAGGATGTTCTGAACGGGTTTTTCGCGCTCTGTTCAATGCTCTGCTATCTCGCCTATGTCAGGGGGAAAAGGGCTGATCGACCGGGGTGCCAACTCTGGTGGTTTTATGGAGCATCTCTCCTCTGGTTCATCTGTTCGCTCATGGTGAAGCCGGTAAGTCTTGCCCTGCCGTTTATGTTGCTGGTACTCGATTGGTACCCATTGGCACGGGTGCGCTCAGGGGAAATAAAACGACTTCTGCTGGAAAAGGTGCCGTTCATGGTTTTTTCCGTGGCGATGGTTGTTATCTCCCTGTTAGCAGCCACCATGCAGGGTAGTTTTACCTCGGTACGTTCGCTCCCCTTTGCCATGCGGTGCCTAGTAGCAGGGAATGGGTTGTTCGAGTACTGCCGGTTGATGTTGTTCCCCGTGGGGATTGTCCCTTTTTACGTACTGAACATGGCAGCTCTGACCATGTTTATCGTTAAAACGGTCATTATTGTGCTATTTACCGGCGTCATGGTGTTCAGTTGGCGGAAGCGTCCATGGTTGACAGCCGGGTGGCTACTGTTTGTGCTGCCGCTTCTCCCCGTGCTCGGGTTTTTTCAAAATGGCGAACAGGCCTTCGCTGCCCGCTTCACCTATCTGGGATCGATTATCCCCACGCTCTTCGTTCCGTTGCTAGCAACAGAGAGGGGGACTGGTACCAGGAAAACTGTGCTGCTTGTTGCCACCTGTTTGGTCTTGTGCTGGTATGGGGCTGAAACTCGCAGACTGATCCCAGTCTGGGATAACTCGGGGACATTCTGGTCAAGGGTCATTGACTTGGAACCGTTGGGCAGAGCCTACCAGGAGCGGGGATTGTACAATTTTGACAATGGGAATGCTGCCGCCGCCGCCGATGATCTGGCCGCTGCCATGGAAATCGCCAGGGCAAACGGGGTATTGGGGTTCAATCTGGTTGCCCATCGCGGCAAGGTGCTGCTGGCGCTGAAACGGTATGACGAGGCGATAGTCGATTTCACTGAAGCAATAGCCATGTATCCAGACCCGCGTTATTGCTATCAGCGTGGGCTTGCATTGCAATCATTGGGGAAGTTTGCTGAGGCTGATAAAGACTTCCAGCGTGCAGCTGGAGATACGCGACCTATTAAGTGGATTGAGCCGCCACCATGAGGAACAGTGCCGTGAGCGGCTTGAGGACAGAGAGTGATCATAGCGTTACAACGTGGGGGCTAGTCATTGCCCTGCTGGTTCTGCTGGCATATTCATCAGTATTTTCTGCGGGGTTTATCTGGGACGATGATGCTTATGTCATCAATAACCTGCATCTGCGCTCATTTGACGGCCTCTTCAGTATCTGGTTGGAGCCGGGGGCCACTCCTCAGTACTATCCGATGGTGTTCACCCTCTTCTGGGCACAGTTCCAGGCCTGGGGGCTGAATCCTCTCGGATACCATCTGGTAAACATCCTGCTGCACATTGCTAATGCCATCCTTCTCTGGTCGTGCCTGCGACGCATCAATATCCAGGCGGCATTCTGGGGGGCGGCGGTCTTTGCCTTGCACCCGGTTCATCTGGAGTCTGTTGCCTGGATTACCGAGCTGAAAAATGTTCTTTCGCTGTTTTTTTATCTGCTCTCACTGCTTGCTTACCTCCGCTATGTCGATCCAGAACAAGGCTCGCAATCTGGATTGCCGCGCCGGATTTATTATGCCGGATCTCTGCTCCTCTTTCTGCTTGCTCTTTTCAGCAAAACCGTGAGCGGGTCTCTGCCTGCCGCAATCCTGTTGCTTCACTGGTGGCAGACCGGTCAGGTCAGCCGCCGGAAGTTGCTGGAGATGCTGCCGTTTTTCTCCCTTGCGCTGATCCTCGGCTTGCTGACAGCCAAGCTGGAGGTGACTCATGTGCTGGCCAGGGGCGCCGAGTGGGACTTCTCACTTGTCGATCGCTTCCTGATTGCCGGTCGGGCCGTCTGGTTCTATGCCTGCAAACTGCTGTGGCCTTATCCACTGATCTTCAACTATCCAAGGTGGGTGATTGACTCCGGTGACTGGTGGCAGTATTTATTCCCGCTGGCTTTGCTCTTGCTGCTGGCGGCTCTCTGGTTTATGCGCTTGAGAATCGGGCGGGGACCGCTGGCGGCAACACTCTTTTTTGTCGGAACTCTTTTCCCTGCGCTCGGTTTTTTCAATGTTTACCCCATGCGGTTTTCGTTTGTTGCCGATCATTTCCAGTATATTGCGAGTATCGGCGTGATTGTGCTGTTCTGTGCTGGAGCCGACCGGCTACAGCAAAAGCTTCCCACCTATGTCGTTACCGTTTTTTTATGGTCGGTTGTCTTGGCCTGTACCATACTGACCTGGTATCAGGGGCGGATATACCAGAACAACTTGACGCTGTTCAGCGACACTATCGATAAAAATCCCGCCAGCTGGTTCAGTTATGCTAATCGGGGAACCTATTATGCAAACAATGGCAGGGAAGACCTGGCACTGGTTGATCTTGAGAAGGCCCTTGCACTCAACCCTGATGAGGCAGATGCCATGCACATGCGGGGGGTCATATCATTGAAGCAAAAAAACACGGACAGGGCTTTTGCCGACTTTGACCGGTCAATTGTCCTGAGACCCTGGCGCACCGATTATTACAAGAACAGGAGTGTTGCCTACCGATATACAGGGCAACTGGACAACGCACTCATCGACGCGGATAAAGTGATTGAACTCGAACCGGACAATGCTGCCAACTACCAGTTTCGCGCTTCGATTCAGATGCTGGGTGAAGCATATCCTGCGGCATTGGAAGATCTGAACAAGGCGATTGCTCTTGACCCTGAAGAGGCCGATTCATGGGCAAATCGCGGTCTGATCTTTTTTCGGCAGGGACGCCACAACGAGGCGCTTGCCGATTTAAACAAGGCCCTCGCTTTGCGGCCTGACTTGGCTGCAGCCTTGTTCAATAGAGGACTGGTTTTTGCCGCTATGGGAAATGCCGACAATGCCTCAGCTGATTTAACCAAAGCGAAGCTGCTCGGGTATCCTGTTGATGAGAAAGAGATCAAGCGGATTCTTGCGTCAGTGGTCAAGGTAAAGGGGAAGCCGTCACTGCAATAATCTCTACTGGCATATTACAGGAACGGAGAATCCGCTGTGCAAAGTGTAATGAGTAATAAAAACAATGAGATGACGAGATGGCACTGGGCTCTCTTTGTCGTGTTACAGATATTTAGCCTGTATCAACTGCTGAATCACGTCTTGTGGCGTGATGAACTGCAGATCTGGTCGCTTGTTCGCGAAAGCAGTACCATCCCGGAGCTGTTTCACAACATGCGCTATGACGGTTTCCCGCCGCTCTGGTACCTGTCGCTTTGGGTCATCTCATTGTTTACTGCAGCCCCACTGGCAATGCAGCTCTTTCAATTCGCCTGTTCTCTTGCAGCGCAACTCCTTGTCGTGAGCCGCGCCCCTTTTTCCGGGAACATGAAGCTGGCCATTGTTGCCGGATATTATATCTCATTCGAATACTGCATTATCAGCAGGGCCTATGTGCTGGGCGTGCTCCTCATCTTCCTTTACTGTGCGTATCAATCATGGTTGACAACCCGTCCCGCCATCCGCGCCTTGATGTTGGGGTTGCTGGCAAACACCTCGGTGTATGGGGCGATTCTTTCGCTGGCATTCATGGCTGATGAAATATTGATGCTGGCCAAGAACTGGTGGGCAGCCAGGTCTGATTGCCGATACAAAGGCAGCCTTGTTGGATTCATGGTGATTTATGGCGTGTTATTGGCTGGTTCTGTTGCCTCCATGCTGCCGCCTGCTGACGGAAACTTCTCTGGAAGTTGGCGGCTGCATCCTGATCTGAATGAACTGGTCTACCAGTTTTGCCGGAACCTCATTTTCATGGTGCCAGTGCCCATCGCGAAACCGACATTCTGGAATTCCCTGGTCCTGATGGACTCCGACGGCTTCCAGAGGTGGATGATCATCCCGAGTTCCCTAATGGTCAGCGCTGCTGTATGGCTGGCATTACGCTCTGCCCCGCGCTATTTGAGACTGTTTGCCTTTGGTTTTGTCGGGATCTGGATCTTTACTGTGATAAAGTATTACGGGTTTGTCAGGCACATCGGTGCTGAAATGATCCTTTTTCTTGCCTGTATCTGGCTTGCTACCAATAATCGGGCTGCAGAGGACGTTGTTTCATGGTGGTCCCGGAGCGCGGTCTGGTTGATTCTGGCAGCGAATGTCCTTGCCTGGGGCATGGCGTCCTATTATCACGCAACATATGATTTTTCCGGATCGCGTGAAATGGCCCGGATCATACAGAGTTCAGGTTTTGGTGAAAAGCCGATTGTTGCCGATGCCGATGGTGCCGCATCGGCTGTGGCAGGCTATCTCAATCGGCCGCTTTATTATGCCGCCAATCGTAAACAGCAAACCTACATCAGATGGAATACCGAGCGCACTGGCGGCGGTCCGGAAGATGCACTCAATTTTGCCGGTGAATTGTCTGCCGGCAATAACCGCGGAGTATTGCTGCTCCTGAACTATCCTTTGGAGCAAGGGCCTGCAAGGTTGCTGGCCCGTACTCGCGATGCCGTTGTTGAAGACGAAGTGTTTTATCTTTACGAGTACATCAGATAACTACCGTCCTATAAGGGGCTATCAAGGACTTTAATGAAAATTCTGCTGCTCAACCCGATCAACCGGACATATGTAGTGATGCCCAGCCTTGGGTTAGGTTATCTTGCTGCAATCCTGCAGGAAGAGGGTCATGAAGTTTCGGTTCTGAATACGGCAAAAGAGCGGATGACTTTCGATGGTTTTTCCGCTCTGGTGATTGCGGAGCAGTACGATATCATCGGGTTTCAGCTGTTCACCTATGATCTCAATCCGGTTAAACGCCACCTGGATATTATCAAGCGCCTATCGGGCAACACCATAACTGTTGCCGGAGGACCACATCCTTCCGGTGACCCGGAAGGGACCCTGGTTTACCTTGATCAACTGGACTTTGCTTTCCAGGGGGAAGCCGAAACTGGCCTGCCCCTGCTGCTGGACAAACTTTCCGGGGGCAGCGTCGATCTCACCGCGATTCCTGGTCTGGTCTGGCGCGACAGTGGCGCTGTCAGGAAAAATCCGCCCATATTTATCGAAGATCTGAATACCCTGCCAATGCCTGCCTGGGACCTGCTCTGCCCGGAAAGTTTTCCTGAGGCTCCGCACGGCGCTTTTACCAGAGCGTTTCCAACAGCGCCGATAGTCATCACCCGCGGTTGCTCCAGCAGGTGTACTTTTTGCGCCGGCAGCTGCATCAATGGCAAGCGCATTCGGCGACGCTCCATGGACAATGTCATGGCAGAGTTACATCATCTTGCCGGGCGGGGGATACGCGAGTTCCACATTGAAGATGAAAATTTCACGGCCTCGCCGGAGTATGTGCTGGCGTTCTGCGGTCGCCTGAAGGCTGAGGGGTTCGGCATGAGCTGGAGCCTACCCTCAGGGGTCCGCCTGGATACATTGACCCGCGATGTGGTGGTTGCCTTGGCCGATGCCGGCTGCTATTCCCTGGCCGTAGGTGTGGAGTTCGGCAGCGACCGGTTGCTGCGCCTGACCGGGAAAGGGGTAACTCTCGAACTTATCCGGGAGCGACTCAAGCTTTTTGCAGGGGTTGGCATCAAGCTGACCGGGTTTTTCATGTTCGGCATCCCGGGGGAGACCTATGAAGAAATGAAGGAAACGGTTAAATTTGCTATGGAACTGCCGATTCACCGGGCTCAGTTCAATATTTTCATGCCGCTTCCGGGAAGTGTCGAATGGGACAAACTTAAAAAAGCCGGTCACCTTGGACATCTGGAATGGGACCATTTTTTTGTTCATGATGTGGCGTATACCGATGGTTCAGTGTTGCCGGCAAAACTGAAACGGCTGCACCGCATGGCGGTTCTCAGATTCTATGGTCGCCCCAAAATCCTGTTGGGCGTGGTGGCGGAAATACGTTCGCCGAGGCATTTTTTCTATCTGTTGAAGCGCTTCGCTGATACCCTTTTGTAAGAGCGGGTGAATGTTTTTGAAGACTCTCAAAAACGCTAATGGCAGAGAATTGCTGCGGCGGCACTGGGCCTTGGTCATAGTGCTGGGGCTGACCTTTGTCGTGTACGGCAGAATCCTTGATCATCAGTTCATAAATACCTGGGACGATAACCTGTACGTTTCTGCCAATCCTGACGTGCATGGTTTTTCCTGGGACAACCTGCGAGCGGTATTTAGCAGCTACTATGCGGGCAATTATGCGCCGGTACAGATGCTTTCGTACATGCTGGATTACGAGTTCTGGAGGCTGAAGCCCGGCGGCTATCTTTTTACCAACATTCTGCTCCATTCCGGCAACGGTATTCTTGTGTATTGGCTGCTCCTGAGGCTTCATGGGAGCCGTTTGCTTGCCACTTATGCTGCCGCCATCTTTCTGTTGCACCCGGTGCAGGTTGAGTCTGTCGCATGGATATCCCAGAGGAAAAACCTGCTGGCAATGCTGTTCTTCCTGATCGCCTGGCTTACATACTGCCGGTATCGTGAAGGCTCTTCGGCCAGAGGCGGTTGGTGGTACGCCGCCTCGCTTGTCTCCTCAATTTTGGCACTTCTCACCAAATCGGTAACGGTGATTTTGCCGGCAGTGCTGATCGGCTACGATTGGTTTTACCCGGCAAAACAGCGCAGGTTAAGACTGTCTGACAAGCTGCCCTATCTGCTTGCCGCCGGCGGTGTTGCTGCGTTGGCCATGCACAGCCAGCTCCCTGAGGACGCCGGCTGGGGAGGTGTTGGTGGAGGGCGCAAGGCTGACTATCATGGCGGCTCGCCACTGGCTACCTTTTATTCAATGTTGCCGGTTTTCTGCCGCTACCTGAGAATGCTGGTATTTCCTGCCGATCTGAGCGCCCAATACCGGCCTGATATCTACCTGCAACCTCAGCTGCCCGTGCTGATCTCCTGTGCCGTTCTTGCGACAGTGACAGCCCTTTCGCTAATGCTTTACCGACATGACCGCCGGCTTGGTTTGTGGCCGCTACTCTTCTTTTTGGGGCTGCTTCCGGTAGCTCAGATCGTACCGCTCGTTACCATGATGAATGACAGGTATCTCTACTTTCCGATGCTTGGTGTTGCTGTCGTCGCTGGAGTGGCGGCCGACAGTATCCGTAACCGGTTCCCGGCACTGTCACCCGGAGTACTTGGTGTCTTGCTGGCCATTCCTGTTATCTTGTTGTCTGCAGCCTCTTTTCAAAGAAGTGCGGTCTGGGCAAACTCCATAGTCTTGTGGCGCGATGCGGTGAGCAAGGTACCTCACGAGGACAACTGGAAGAAACTGGGGGACGCCTATTACTTTTCCGACAAAAATATGAAGGAAATGGCGATGCAGGCGTATCTGCGGGCCCTGGAAAAGAATCCTTATTTAATCGAGGCACTGTACAGTGTGGGAGCCCTCAGTAATGAAGCCGGAGATTACGCAACAGCCTACGATGCCCTGACGAGACTGCTGGCAGTCAATGCGAATCACGTCATGGGGAGGGCTGCGCTCGGCTACACACAGCAGAAGCTTGGCGAAGTTGCGGCAGCTGAAAAGTCCTACCGCATGGCTCTTGCCCTGCAACCGGAATCAGTACAGATCTTGACATTATTGGGGGACCTGGCGCTTGGCCAGGGTGAGTTTGACAAGGCCAGAGAATTCTACGGCAAGCTGGAAAGCAAGGGAGGGGGCGCCCCGGACAGTGCGTTTCTTCTGGCATGTACCGAGTTGCGTTCCGGGCGAAGAGATGAGGCCTATGCCTGGCTGGAAAAATCTCTGCGCCGGGGTTTTCGCAATTATTCCGGCGTTTGCAATATCAGAGAGTTTTCTCGGGCAGGCGTCGATCCACGTTTTGCTGCTTTGCTGGAGAAATATTCACGGCGCTGACTGATGACGCGTCAACCATGCGGTATGGATAGAAACATCTGATGAATACACTGCACAAGCATGAAATAGTTGCTGAAAACCGCTGGCTGTTGCCATTCTGGGGAGTCGTTTATCTGCTGTTGGTCGGTGCGATCCAGTGGCATATCCCGTCGCCCATGGATGGAGATACCTCGTATCATGCCGCTGTCGGGCAACTCATCCGCGACCATGGCATACTGCAGGCTTTTCCATGGACACCGTTCAGCTGGCTTGCCGACAATTATGCCGATAAGGAGCTGCTCTTCCACCTGCTGTTTGTGCCTCTTATCGATTTCGGCTGGATCCGGGCAGCACAGATCATTGATACTGTCTGCGGAGCAGCCATTCTGCTGACGATCTGTCTGGTTCTGCGCCGGGAGGGGGTAAAATATCCCTGGCTATGGGCGCTGATTCCACTGGCGGCATCACATACCTTTGTCTACAGGTTTTCCATCGTCCGGCCCCACCTGCTGTCCATCATCCTCGCCATTCTGGTCCTCTGGGCGGCAACCGGAGGTAAGACAAAACTCCTTGCTGCAGTCTCAGCCATCTATCCATGGGCCTATGTGGCCTGGCTCATGCCGGTTGTTCTTGTCGTTATTGCCGAAACAGCACGGTATCTGTCCGGCCGGGGCATAAGAATCAAACCGATGCTGGTTGCTCTCGGAGGCATGGCGACCGGTCTGGCACTGCATCCGAATTCGGTCAATCTGGTTCGTCTTGCCTGGATTCAGATTGTCGACGTGCTCTTCAGGACTGCCTGGGGGGCCAAGGAGGGGTTTGATCTCGGTCTTGAGTTCCTCCCCGAAACCATTGAGGGGTGGACCAAAGGGTTGCTGGTTTGCGTCATTATGCTCATCGCGGCCCTGGTTCTTGCCTGGCGGGAGCGAAGGGAAGGGGAACTGCCGCTGGCATTTGCGCTTGCGGCGCTGGGGTTTGCTCTGATGACGGCGAAGTCCTGCCGCTTTCTGGAGTACTTTGTCCCTTTTTCCGTTGCCGCTCTGGCGCTGGCATCGAGGTCGGTACGGTGGCGCTTTTTCCCCCACATATTGTTGCTGGTGTCACTGATTTATACTTTTAGTTTGAATTACCGCTTTCTCCGTTCTTTCGGGGATTCCCCGGATTGCCTGCCGCAAAGCGTTGTCAAGTTTCTCCAGGAGAAGATTCCTCCTGGGTCTCAGGTGTTTACTGCAGATTGGGCTTCAACCGGGGGGCTGATGCTGGCACTCCCCAACCGCCGCTTTATTGTTGGCCTGGATCCGACTTTTTTTTACATGAAAGACCCTGACCTTTACCGGCTCTGGTATGGGGTGTCCCATGATGCCCCGCCTGATACGATAGACCAGATTCGTAAGAAATTTTCCGCTCGATTTGTGGTATGTTTCTATCCCATCAAGGTAATCTCTCAGGAATGGACTCCCTTCTTTGAACGGCTTGCTTCGGATCCACGGGTAAAGACCTATATAGTTGAAGACTTTTGGATTCTTTTTGACCTCGGTCCCTAAGGCCGCGTTGGCGGAGTACCGGCCTGTTCCCTTGACAGAGGCCGGCGCATTATAGAAATCGCAGCATTACTAATGGTGGGAGTGGCAGAGGTTGCAACTGAAGCGTAAACATCTTCTCATGGTTGCCGGCGTGGCTTGGCTTGTCACCTTGGCCGTTTATCTGCGTGCCCTGTCTTGCGATTTTATCAATTTCGATGATCCGCAATATGTCATTGAAAACACTGGGATCAGGAGTCTGGGGCTGGACTTCTGGTACTGGTCATTTTGCACAATCCCCTTGAATTATTGGACTCCCCTGCTCTGGATCTCATTTGCCATTGATTATCGCCTGTGGGGGCTGGACCCATTCGGTTACCACCTGACCAACATCCTGCTCCATGCGCTCAATGCTGCGCTTTTTGTGCTGTTAGCGGATCATGTTTATGGCCAGAGCCCCGGCATGGCAAAAACGCGCCATGAAAAACGCCTGTATCTCGGGATCGTTCTGGTTGCCGGGCTCCTGTTCGCTTTGCATCCTGCCCGCGTGGAATCGGTCGCATGGGTGACGGAGCGCAAGGATGTCCTGAATGGCGCATTCACCCTCGGGTTTCTTATCTGCTATCTGCGGTATCTGCAGAAAAAGAGTGATGATCTCAATGGGCGTGGCAAGTGGCGGGAATATGTCCTGTCTCTGTTGTTATTCGTTTTTTCCATGCTGATCAAACCTTCAAGTTTTCTGATCCCGATAGCACTCCTGTTTCTGGACTGGTATCCCCTGCGCCGTTTCGACCGCGATAAGTTCAGCACCTTGCTCCTGGAGAAGATACCGTTCATGCTCTTGGGGGCGATTATTGTTGCAATCAGCATCATCTTCAGAATGAAACAGGGCGGATTCAACTCCCTTTCTGATTTCCCGATGGCGGTAAGAACGGTGGCTGCAGGCAATTCCCTCGTCGAGTATTTCCGGTTGATGCTGTTCCCGGTCAACATCCTGCCGTATTACATTCTCCCGCGGGCCGTGCCGGTCTACTATATATACAAGGCACTAGCCGCATTCTGCTTTATCTTCGGCATCATACTTTTCCGGAAGAGATTTCCTGCATTAACCGTATCCGTTCTGTTCTTTGTGGTAACCATTCTGCCTTCGCTCCATTTCCTAACCGATGGCTACCAGACTGTGCTTTCTCCCCGTTACACCTACCTTCCGTCCATTCTTGCCTGTATCGTTGCTGCACCGGCGCTGGTGTTTGCCTGCCGGAAGATTGCACCGGCAGCGGGCAGGTATCAGCTATCTGTGTCTGTCGGCCTTGTTGCGGCACTGTTGACTTTTTACGCGGCAACTACCGTGATTTTGATCGCTGACTGGAAAAATTCAGGGGTCATGTGGTCAAAGGTGATAGCGACCAAGCCGTTTGACAAGGCGTATTATTACCGGGGGCTTTATCTGGCTGAAAAAGGGGAGTATCGCGCAGCGATCAAAGATTACTCAACCTGTATTGAACTGGCCACCAGATTTACCCTGCCCGATATTCACAACGTCTATGCTTTTCGCGGCGATGCGCTGGCTAAAGCAGGTGATTTCCAGGCGGCGGTGGATGATTTTACCACGGCCATTTCCCTTTATCCTCACCCGCTGTATTATTATCATCGCGGAGAGCTTTTGCGAACAATGGGCAGGGTTAGCGAGGCGAATGCTGATCTGGCTGCAGCCGGCCAAGCTACCGGCAGTTTGATTTGGCTGCAGTAGGAAGCCTCAGGATTGTAATCCAAACAGGGCAGGGAGTTGCATGGCAAAAGTACTTATCATAAAACTGGGATATTCGGAGACTATTGATCCGGGTATCGGCAAGGTATCGAGCTTGGGGGATGTCCTGCGGACCACGGTTATCCTCTACCCGTTTGCTTCAGACCAGATCACCTGGCTGGTTGATGAAGCGGCATATCCTCTGCTCGAAGGCAATCCCTTAATTCAACGGATTCTTACGTATGACCTGACCTCAGTGCTACAGTTGCAGCGGGAACGATTTGATACAGTCATCAATCTGGAGAAGGTGCCGGGAATATGTGCTCTGGCCGACTCCATCTCTGCCTGGCGGCGATACGGCTTCCGTTTCGACGAACTGCATGGCGTCGCAGAAGCATATGACGGGTGCGAAAAGGTCTTTACCTTGAGCAAGGGGGGAGATCTTAAAAGGACGTATCAAGGGAGCTGGCAGGAGTCTCTCCTGCAGATTGTCGGCGCCCGGTGGGAGGGCCAGGAGTACCTGCTGGGATACCAACCGAAGACCACGGAAGAGTTTGATGTGGGACTCAACTGGGCTGTGGGCCCCAAGTGGCCCAACAAGGCATGGCCCGATGGCAGGTGGGCCGAGCTGAAGGAACTGCTCAGCGGTCGCTTTACCTATTCGCAGCAGCAAGGGATGGACAACCTCTACGCCTACATGGACTGGATCAACTCCTGCCGGCTTCTGGTGACCAATGACAGCCTTGGCCTGCATATCGCACTCGCTTTGAAAAAGAAGGTGGTCGTGCTGTATGGGCCGACCAATCCCAATGAAACGTATTTTTACGGCAGAGGAGAAATCCTCTACCCGACCGCGGAGCTCCCCTGCATCCCATGCCTTGACCTGCGCTGCAGCCGGGAGAGCCGGTGCATGGAGTTCATCGCAGCCTCGTCCGTCATGGCGGCCATCGAACGTTTGACAGGGGCAATTCCGTGAGCCGACAGCGATCGTCCGGCCTAGTGGGGCAGCGGTGGGCGTCGTGATGAGTCTGAAGAAGCATCCTGCGATGGGGGTGGCGTGTGCCGCCGTTATTATAACCCTGCTGGTCTACCTGCGGGCGCTCTCCTGCGATTTTGTCAACTGGGATGATCCTGACTATGTGCTCAACAACGAGTTGATCAGGAGCCTCAATTGGCAGTTCCTGGTGACTATTTTTACCTCCATTCCCTATGACTTCTATATTCCCCTGACGACCCTCTCCCTGGCCATTGACTATCATTTCTGGGGGATGAATCCCCTGGGCTATCACCTGACCAACATCCTCTTCCACGGGGCTAATGCCGGCCTGCTGGTGCTGCTGGCAGCGAGACTGCTGGCCTTTACCCCCTTCAGCGAGTCTGTGCCGGTTCGCAGCAAGCTGTACACTGCTACGCTGCTTCTGGCCGGGCTCCTCTTTGCCCTCCACCCCTTGCGGGTTGAGTCTGTTGCCTGGGTGACGGAGCGCAAGGATGTGTTGAACGGTTTCTTCGTCCTGCTGGCGCTCCTCAGTTACGCCGGATACAGCCGCAAGCGACTGGCCGGTGAGGGCTTCTGGTGCCGGGAATATGTCCTGACTTTTGTTTTTTTTGCCTGCTCCCTGATGGCAAAGCCGTCGAGCATTGTTGTGCCCCTGCTGCTGCTCCTTCTGGACCGTTACCCGCTGGGGAGAATGACGCGGACCGCGCTGCCGGCCCTGCTGCTGGAGAAAGTCCCGTTCTTCCTCTGCGCTGCTGCCACCGTTCCGGCGACCATGGTCAGGTTTGCCGAGCTGGATACCTTCCATTCCCCTGGCTTCTTTCCTCTATGGATCCGGGTGATAGTTACCGGCAACGCCTTGTTCGAATATTTCCGCCTGACCTTTTTCCCCGTGGGGATTCTCCCCTACTATGACCTGCCCCTGGCCATCCCCCGGATCTTCATTGTCAAGACAGCGGCAGTGCTCCTCTTTCTGGCCGGGGCAACTTACTGGGGCCGGCGGCAGCGATGGGTACCCCTTGCCCTCTGGTCGTTCATTATCTCCCTGGTTCCGGTCCTGCCGTTTCTTGGGAACGGCGCGTCAATCGCCTTGGCGGCCCGCTATACCTATCTCCCCTCCCTGATCCCCGCCATTCTCATCGCCGGCCAATTTGCCACATATGTGGCAAAGGCCTGGGCCGATGGGCGGCAGCTTGCCGCCAGGCTGGTCTGCGGCGGGACGCTTCTGGTCCTCCTGGCCTATGGCGGGGTGACACTGCAGCTCATCGGGGTCTGGCAGAATGCGGGTGCCATGTGGTCCCGGGTCATTGCCTCCCACCCCTTCGACCGGGCCTATTTCTACCGTGGCCTGTTTCATGTGGAGACGGGTGATTATGCCGCAGCGGTGGCAGATTACACCGCCTGCCTTGACCTGTTCGCTCAGGAGAGCCGACCGGAGGTCTACAATCTGTATGCCTTCCGTGGAGAGGCCCTGGCGCTGGCGGGGCGTTATGGCGAGGCGGTGGCAGACTTCGACCGGGCCATTGCCCTGTTTCCCCATCGGCTCTACTATTACCAGCGGGGAATGGCTCTGCGGAAGCTGGGACGGCTCACGGAAGCTGAACGCGATCTGCAGCGGGCCGGACGAGCCTCAGGGCAGATGACCTGGTTCCCCGCGGGGACTCCTCTTGAGTGAGGTGCTCGGGATGGTAAAGAAAAGGGGTCTGTTGACCCTGCTGCTATTTTGTGTGTCGCTCTGCCTCAGCCTTGGGGCGGGTGAGCTGCTGCTGCGGAAACTGATGAAGTCCGGGCTTGATGTCTGGGATGAGCGCAACCTGATGTACCGCCACGATCCTCTGCTCGGCTGGTTCCCGCAGCCGAACAGCTCCTTTACCGGCAAGGGGGACCGGGTTAGCCACAACAGCCGGGGCTTCCGGGACATCGAGCATAATGTCGATACCCGTCGCGGAATCATGGTGCTCGGCGACTCCTTTGTCTGGGGGTACGAGGTTGACCAAGAGGCGCGTTTTACGGACCGGTTACGGGAGATGTTCCGCGACGTCCCGGTTTACAACCTGGGGGTTAGCGGGTACGGCACCGACCAGGAGTATCTGCTCCTGCAGCGGGAGTTCGACTTCTATCATCCGGCCATCGTCTTTCTGGAGTTTACCACTGATAACGACATGGATGACAATGGCACGGACATGCGCTATGGCACCTATTTCAAGCCGTACTTCCGGACAGAGGGGGGAGGGCTGAAACTTTGCGGTGTGCCGGTCCCGCGCGGTTTCAATTACTTTGTCTCAGGCGGCAGCCTGCTTGCCCGTTCCTACCTTGTCCGGCTGGCGGTCAAGGCGTACTACCAGCATCGATACCCTCCGCCAGCTGATTTTGCCGATCCTACGGAAGCTATCATCAGGGCTATGAACAATTACGCGCGTTCCAAGGGGGCGGTCCTGCTGGTCGGCCTGCAGCAGCGATCCGCTGCTCTGGAGCGATTTCTCGATGCCGAACGGATTCCCCGCCTGGATTTGACTGTTGATCAGGTCTTCGACGATCCGGGTCGGCACTGGACACCGGCTGGGCACCGGCTTGTCGCCGAGAAAATCCATGAGTTCATTGTCCGGGGCGGGTATCTGCAGGGGGCAGCCGGTACGGCGCAGCGTTAACCCTGGCTGGTCAGGGGTTAACTTTCTGGTGTGGCGCGTGTGGGGCAAACGGGCGGAAGGTGACACCGGTGGCAACCAGTGGCGAAAAATCCGGTGGCGGTGCCGGCGTCAGCAGGCTGACCAGGCTGTCGCTGCGCAGTCTGGAAGAGTGGCCCAATGCTTCCAGCAAGCGCAGGCCGTTCAGCAGCACCGGTGCCGCAATCGGGATGAAGACATGGCTTCTGCCGGCCAGCCGGTCAATGATCTCCCTGATGCTCAGGGGCTTTGCCGCAGCCGCAGCTATCGGCCCTTCCGGCAAAGCAGACTGCGTTGTCAGCAGATAATGGACCAGTCGGCCTAGATCCTCTTGGTGGGTCAGGTAGAGCAACTGGCCGCCATTCCCCGCTACCGGAACTATCTTCTTCCCGGACAAGCGGCGCAAAGCTCCCACCATGCCACCGGGCATAGATCCATAAACCAGCCCCGGCCGGATTATGGCCGCTCCATAAGCCGTTGCCACGGTTTCAATGGCAAGTTTTGTTCTTCCATAGGCTGATCGACAGCCGGCAAAGGCACTCAGGCTAGAAATCAAAACGATTTTCTTGACGCCAGCCTCTTTGGCCGCAGCAAAGAGGCGGCTACTCCCCTCAACATTCACTCGCTGCAAGCTATCCTCGTCAGTTATGGCAAAGTCGTAGGCTGCATGGACCAGTAGGTCAATCCCCTTCAAGGTTTCCGGAGTTACCGGCCCTTCCAGCGAGTACTCCCGCCCGGCGCCGATAACCTCCCTGGCCAGGGGGATGACTTCAAGTCCTTGTTCGCGCAGATAGGCAGCAATAGCCTTGCCTACATAGCCGGTGGCTCCGGTGACGGCGCATCGTTGTTTGCCTCTGCTGGTGCGTGGCGTGGCGGTGTATTCCGAGGCAATCCTGTGGGCATTGGCCATGGCAGTATAAGTTACTGTCGTGGCCGGGATGGAGGGGAGCACCGCTGCGTCCACAACATGAACCTTTGCAAAACCGGCCGGTCGTCCCCAGATATCACTTTCAAACGGTGCCGGGGCATGGCGCATGGGGAGGGAGCCGCCGGAGTGGAATCCTTGTCCTGGTATGCCGATCTTCGGCGCAAAGGGGAGTCCAATGGCGCGGAGTTTTTTCATGACCCCCTTGATTATTCCTCGAATGTGGGCATCGGGCTGACCTGACAGTTCAAGAGAGTCTCTGCGTAGAGTGAGGTGCATGGGAGTGGAGTGGTTGGAGTGGAGATACCCCTGAACAAGCAGCAGCCGTTCAACAATCGGCTCAAGTGGGAGGAACTTTGCCAGGGAACCGAGTGGCTGTTGTAGAGCTTTACGGAACAGATCGTTATAGGTGTAACATTGCAGATGCACCGTATGGGGCGACAGCTCGCTATCGGAAATTTCCAAAAAAACCTGTGCCAGTGAGTGAAGCTCTTCGCTGACAGCCCCTGGAGTCCGTTCTGGCCGCAGCAGTGGAAAGAGAAAGTACTGGCTGTTCAACAGCGGCACGGAATGCTCATATGCTTCCAGGGATTGCAGAATGATCCTCGTTGAGGAAAGAGCTCCAGCCGCAAGGAAGAGGGCATCGGCGTGAAACCTAGCTGTGCCGTCACTGTTTTCAGCTTCGATGATGACCCCTTGGCCGGTCTCTTCAACCCTACGCACAATTGTCGCCGGCAGATAGGAAAAGTTTGGCCGGGAGCAGAGTTCACTAAGAGTCTCGGCTGTATTGTAAATGAGGCCGTAGGGGCATCCGTAAAGGCAGAGGCCGCAAGCGACGCACCCTTTGTTTACCGCTAGCCGGGACCGGCCGAAGGAGAGCCCCGGAACTCCGGCTTTGCGGAGATCCCGGAGCAGTCTGTCCGCCTGTCTTGATACCGGTAGCTCTACTGGGTCAGCATACAGGGGGAAGCTAAGCTCCAGTTCATCTCTGGCCCCTGCCAGGGGCATGAAGTCGTGCAGCGCCCGGTAGTGAGGTTCAAGATCTTTAAGTGACACCGGCCAGTCGGTGATGTCTTCATTGCTGTTGGCAAGAATGGCGCCGCCCCAGAGGTTTGAGAGGCCACCTCGGGCAAAGGAAGGTTGCAGCCCTGCGTTGCGGCGGACCAGGGCGAGCCCTTCTTCGGCGCCGCGATAGGGGAAATACGATCCGAAGGCATACTTCAGCGGGACGCCGTCAGAGGTCGCCTGCATTCTGCCGCGGATCACTTCAAGGTCTTCGGGTCGCCAGAGAGATTTGTCCAGTCCCTTCATCCGCGTGACCACTTCCTGGATGTCAGGCTCAAGGGTCAGGCCGGCATCCAACATCAAAACCTTTTGCCCGGATTTTACCAGGGGGACAGCGGCGGATATCCCTGCCGGGCCTGATCCGACTATGCATATCATGGTGCTGATGCTCTCCGGTGTTCATGAGGGGAGGAGGCGGCGCTTTTGCGACTGTTCTGCAGAAACAGCCCGAGCTGGTAGATAAGCCAGAGCTGTTGGGAGTGGTCACCGCGACGCTTCCGGTGGTCATCAAGCAGGGTCATGATTTTTTTGTGGTCAATGCCGAAATTATGACAGGCTGCGGAAAGCGTACCGGATATGCCAGCGCCCCAGTTCCCGGCGAATTCATCGGCGAGGGGGGGCAGAAACCCCTTTTTCCCGGCCCTGACGATCTCGCCGGGGAGGCAGCTAGAAAGAGATTTTCGCAGCAGATATTTGGTGTTCCCCAGGCGAATCTTGAACTGCGGCGGCAGGGAGAGGGCAAACTCGATCATCCGGCGCTGCAGAAATGGCGCACGGGTTTCCAGGGAATAGTTCATGGCTGCCCGGTCCATCTTCTCCAGGACGCCCGGCAGGAAGAGGCGGAAGTAAGATTTGCACATGACAGTTACCGGGTCTTCGTCTGTCAGGCCGGTGAGTCGATTCGCGACAAAATCTTTGAACAGGGTGGTTCCCGGTTTGTCCAGGAGTTGAGCCGTTTCTTCGGGCGAAAAGACGCAGAGCCAGTGGGCAAAGGCCAGGTGGTCGGGCATGCCGAGTCCGAGAGAAAACCTCCTTATTTTAGTGCCAAGGGGATGGGGGGCACCGGTAACCGGCAGCATCCGTTGCGCAACCTGTGCCGCATTACGGAAAAACCCCGGAAAGCGTTTCAACAGGGGCCAAAAGGGTAGAATGCCAAAAGTTTGGTAGCCTCCGAACAGTTCATCCGCTCCATCGCCGCCGATAGCCACTCGGCTGCTTAAGGCTACCGCTCTGGACAGCTGCAGTGCCGGCAGCATGCCGGGGTCGCCGAACGGTTCATCCGTAATCTTGGCGAGGGTGTCAACCTGCTCGGCAAAGCTGTCGCCGTCAAATGAAAGCAGTTGGTGGCTGAGTCCCAGATGCCCGGCAATGGCGGCGGCAGCCGATGATTCATCATATCCCTTTGCCGAGAAGGAAACGGTAAAGGCGGTGATGCTCTCCATTTCCGGAAGTTTGGCAAGGGCGCAGGCAAGGGAGGCGGAGTCGATGCCGGATGAGAGGAGCAGCGAAACCGGTTCGTCGCTAATCAGGGATTCCGCAAGCGATGAGGAGAGGAGATCGCAGTATCTTTCGAGCAGAGCGCTTTCGTTTGCGTCGTGGGGGGCGGGTGGGATCGTAAGCGGCGACCAGTACTCTCTTATCGTTGTTGTGTTACCGTCATGGACTAGATAGCAGCCGGGATGGAGTTTGCGGGCACTGCGGTAAATGCTGTACGGTGCCGGGATCACCCGAAGGTTGAGGAACAACTCCACCGCGTCCTGGTCAATCTGTCGATCGAACCAGGGCAGAGACGTAAGGGCCTGGAGTGTGGAGGCAAATGCGAAAGCCTTTCCGCTCTCTCCAGTGTAGTAGAGTGGTTTCTGCCCTGCCGGGTCGCGGGCAAGGATTATGCGGCCTTGGGTGGGGTCGGCCACTGCAAAGGCAAACATCCCGTCGATACGCTGCAAAAGGCCTTCTATACCCCAGGCGTGATAACCGTGGAGCAGCACTTCAGTATCGCTGCGGCCGGCAAAAAAATAACCAGCCTTTTCCAGCTCCTTCCGGAGCCTTTGGTGATTGTATATTTCCCCGTTATGCACCAGGGAAACGCCGCTATCCGGTGAGGTCATGGGTTGCGTGCCGCCGGCCCGGTCAATGATGGCCAGCCGGGTGTGGCCAAGGCGGCAGGTGTAAGCACCAGCCAGGACGGTGCTCTCGCCCCTGTCATCAGGACCGCGCAGGCCCTGGAGATCGTTCATCACCGCAATCGATGCATCGGCAGCAGCCGGGTCCTGCGAGAATATGCCGCAGATGCCGCACATTTAAAGTTTTCGCTTGTCAGCCATGCCTGTGGCAGGATGGGCAACAAAAACTGCGGTGGCGACAAGGCCGAGGGCAAAGACCAGCAATGCAGTCATAAAGCTCAATGTCCCGGTAATGCCAAGCCAGAGGGCCAACAGCGGGTGGCCCAGCATGGCTGCTGCAAGGGCAAGAGGGGCGGTGATGATGAGAAGCACGAGCAGAATGAAGCTGATGGGGAGAAACGCCTTGATCGGATTATACTTGAGGATTGCGTGGGTGATGATCTGCAGAGACCGCAGGGTGTCACGATAATAATTGACATGGCTCTTGCCGATGCGATCAACGTAGGATATCGGGACGAACTTGATGGTGTAGCCACACATGAGCATCGCCAGGGTTATGCTGGTGGTGAAGGAGAAGCCGCCACAGAGAGTATCGAAGAATCCAAGGGCTGCATCTCTCGGAAAAATTCTCAGCCCGGAGTTTACATCCGGAATTTTGGTGCCGGTTGTGAATTCAACCAGGAAGCGTTGCAGCCAGCGACCGGCCCTTTTGAAAAGGCCCCCGGAGAAGTGCATGCCGCTTCTTTGGCCGACAACCATATCAAAACTCGACGCATACGAGATAAGCAGCAGCAGATCTTCAGGCGAGTAGCTGCCGTCAGCGTCGATTATGGCCACCGTTTTGTAGCGGGCATTGCTGATGCCGGTCTTCAGGGCGTTGCCATACCCTTGGTTGAGAGGGTGTTCTATGACGCGGCCTCCGGCAGATGCAGCTACTTTAGCCGTGGTATCGGTTGAACAGTCGGAGACGACAATGATCTCCCAGAGAATCGCGCAGCGGGGCAGGATGTTGCGCAAACCGGATACAATGCCTCCAATGGCGGCCTCTTCGTTGTATGCCGGTATTACGATGCTCAGCTCGGCCAGGCGTTTTTCGTTAAGCTCTTCCTTCAAAAAGACCCCTTGTCTGCAAGACAGATCAATATCCAAAGATTATTTTTATACCGTATTTAGCGGTGTAATACAATCCACAGCGTCAAAGGTCCCGGATAATGACATTTCTGTAAACCTTGATAAGAAAAAGTTTTTCAAGGTAATGACCTGGAAACAACAATTGACGTTCAGTTCCTATGGATGATATTTTCACGTAATGAAGCATTCCGATGGAATCAGGCTGGACAGCCACAAACTCATGTTTCATCCTCGCCGGGTGGTGCAATGGCTCGACTCTGAAACAGTATATCCTCTTTACGCGGAGATATCCCCGGCGGGTGCATGCAACCATAGATGTACCTTCTGCGCCAAGGATTATCGAGGCTATCGCCCCCAATTCCTGAAGACCGGCATTCTGCTGGAAAGACTGACCGAACTTGCCGCACTCGGTCTCAAGAGTGTTATGTATGCCGGAGAAGGCGAGCCGCTTCTGCACCGGGACATCGCCGAAATTATCAGTCATACCCGTTCAGTGGGCATTGATGCAGCGCTGACGACTAACGGCGTGCTTCTTGGGCCGGAGCTGGCCGAGGGGATTCTTCCCCATACGAGCTGGATAAAGGTAAGCATTGATGCCGGTTCGCCTGCCGGCTATGCCGCCATTCATCAGACAAATCCGGATGATTTCCATAAGGTGTTTGCCAACATAAAGACTGCTGCACGCCTGATCGAGAAAAACGCCTGGCAGTGCACTCTCGGCACCCAGGCTATTCTTTTGCCGGAAAACGCGGCGGAAATGGAACTGCTTGCGGCACGGGCAAAGGACTCCGGCGCCAGCTATCTGGTCATAAAGCCCTATTCACAACATCATAAAAGCAGCACCTGCCGGTATGCGGATATCGACTACTCTGCCTATCTTGATTTACCGGAGCGCCTCGACCGGTTTAATGACGACGCTTTCAGCGTTATTTTCCGCATGAATACTTTCAGGAAATTGCAGGAGCGTGAGCGGGGCTATGACCGCTGCCTGGCACTCCCTTTCTGGTCTTACATCGATGCCGATGGCGAAGTTTGGGGGTGCAGCTCTTATCTGGGGGACGAGCTCTTTCGTTATGGCAATATCGCTGAGGAACATTTCCAGAACATCTGGAGCAGCGATCGCCGGCGAATCTCTCTTGAGTTCGTAGCGAAAGAGATGGATACTGCCGGCTGTCGCCTGAACTGCAGAATGGATGAAATTAACCGCTATCTGTGGGAGTTGACCCATCCGTCAGGTCATGTCAATTTCATCTGACAAAAGGAATTCAAAGCATTACAGGACAGGATGCAGGACTTACAACATGATTGGAAATAAAATCAGCGTTATTATGCCGGCATTAAATGAGGAGCGGTCTCTTCCCCATGCCGTGGCCAATGTTTTGGATACGTTCCAGCGGTTTTCTCTGGACGGGGAGCTGATCATTGTCAATGACGGCAGCAGCGACCAGACTGGAGAGGTTGCCGAGGATTTCGCCGGCCGCTACGGTTTCGTAAGGGTCCATCATCAGGCAACTCCCCAGGGGATAGGTGCTGCCTTCCGGGCCGGTTTGCGCCTGGCGTGCGGCGAGTTGGTAGTCTATATCCCGGGAGATGGCGAGATCGATGCTGCGGAGATCCTGCGTTATGTGCCTCTCATGAAGGAGGTAGACCTGGTAGTCCCTTATGTTCATAATCCGGAGATCCGGCGGTGGAGCAGGCGGGTGCTTTCCGCGTGTTATACCCAGGTCATGAATAGAACCTTTTCCGTCTCCCTTCGGTACCTGAACGGGACAGTCTTGTACCGCAAGGCGATTTTGGAAGGGATCACCATCAGAAACTCCGGGTTTTTCTATCAGGCGGAACTGCTCATCAAGACCCTGCGCAGGAACTATATCTATGCTGAGGTCCCTTATGCTCAGCAGCGCCGGATAGACGGCAAATCCAAGTCCGTTACCATAAAGTCTCTGTTGCCTGTGGTTAAGGGATACTTTGTCTTGATCTGCGAGCTCTATTTCCTCAGAAGCGAACGCTTTGTGATTGCCCCGTTATCAATCACCGCCCGTCAGCAGCAGAGTGTGCTGTCTTCGGCAACCGGCAAGCACCCATGATGCCGGAGTTGGCAAGTTTTTCACGCCGCATCCGCCGGGAAATTATCGAGATGGCTTATTGTTCCGGGGGGCCGCATGTGGGTTCTGCGCTTTCCTGTGCCGATATCCTGGCCACTCTTTACGGTGCCGAACTGCGCCTAGATCCGTGGCATGACCGGGATATTTTTATTCTCAGCAAGGCCCATGCGTCGATCTCGTTATATGCGGCATTGGCAGCGAGGGGGATAATGCCGCCAGAGATGCTTGCCACCTACTGTCAGGAAGGCGGTTTGCTCCCGGCGCATCTCGACCGTCAGACAGGCTATGGGGTTGAATGTTCGGCTGGTTCACTGGGGCATGGCTTCAGTATCGGTCTGGGGATGGCGTTCGGTTTCAAGCGACAGCGCTCCCCCCGGCGGGTGTTCATCGTGATCGGTGATGGCGAGTGTCAGGAGGGTTCAGTCTGGGAAGGGGCTCTGTTTGCGCCTCGGCAGGGGCTTGATAATGTCACGGTAATCATGGACTACAATAATTTGCAGGCCTACGGCAGGCCGGCAGAGATCTGCAGTTTTGAGCCGATTGCTCCGAAATGGGAGGCTTTCGGCTGGCATGTCTGCCGGGCGGACGGTCATGATCATGGTTCATTGCTGGATGCGTTGCATGAGGAGAGCCGGGGCAAGCCCAAGATAATCATTGCCCGGACTACCAAGGGCAAAGGGGTATCATTCATGGAGAATGAGCTGGTTTGGCACTATTACATAGTAACGCAAGAGCATAGAGCCAAGGCACTGGAAGAGATCGGGTGAGAAATACCTTTATCAACACAATCCTTGAAGCATGCAAGGAGCGCGACGATATCTTCATTCTGAGCGGTGACGCCGGTCTTGGGGTGTTCGACCGGTTTAAGGAAGAGTATCCCGATCGATTCCGCAACATGGGGGCTGCCGAGCAGAACACCGTCAGCTTTGCCGCTGGTCTCGCAATGACCGGCTACAAGGTCATTGTCTACAATATCATCCCCTTTTTGCTTTACCGCTGTTATGAACAGGTGCGCAACGATATCTGCTGCCAGGGGTTGCCGGTTGTCCTTGTTGGTATCGGCAGCGGCATTACCTACGCCCCTCAGGGGATGAGCCATTATTCCGTTGAGGATCTCGGCCTAGTACAGACCCTCCCCGATCTGGTTGCGATCTCTCCCATAGATCCCTGCGAGGCGCGGGCTGCCGCTTCTTATGCGCTCGATTGCCACAAGCCGGTCTATGTGAGGCTGGCAAAAAACGGCGAACCGCTGTTCCACCAGCATGAGGTCACGAATATTGCGGCGCCCCAGATCATCAGGAATGGGGAACATGCTGATACCGCAATACTTTTCCATGGTTCTGTTGCCAATGAAGTGATGGCTGCCTATGAAACCCTCAAGGATAGGTCTCGGGCTCCGCTTGTTGTTTCCGTGCCTACTTTGCAGCCCTTTGATGTGCCGGCAATCGCCGGGATCCTGTCTGGCTTCAAGAATGTCGTCTCGGTCGAAGAGCATTATAGCAACTGTGGTCTGGGGGGCATGCTGGCGCGGCTCAAAGCGGAAACCTGTGCCGATTGGCAGCTGACCAGCATGGGGATTCCCTATGGCTATATCCACGATGTCCGGAAAACAGCCGGGTTGAGAGCTAGCCTGGGTATTGCCACTGAATATATCGTGCGCTCGGTTGAGGCCGTATCCGGATTTGCGTCATGAGAAAAATTGTTGTCATCGGCAGCAACTCATTTTCCGGGAGCGATTTCATTGATCTGCTGCTCCAGGATCCGGAAAATGAAGTGCTTGGGATCAGCCGATCCGCGGAAAAATCTCCTCTATTCCTCCCCTACAGAAGGCATGAAAGCCCGAGGTTCTTATTCCGGCAGCTGAACCTGAATGTTGATCTGGTGGAGCTGGTGGCTACGCTCGACAGCTTCAGGCCTGAGTACATTGTCAACTTTGCCGCCCAGAGTGAGGTTGCCCCGAGCTGGCTCCACCCGGGCCAATGGTTTCAGACGAATGCCGTTGCATTGGCTGGACTGGTCGACTACCTGAAAGATTGCAGTTACCTCAAGCGCTATGTCCACATCTCTTCACCGGAAATTTACGGGACCTGCAGTGGATCCGTACTGGAAGATGCACCGTACAATCCGAGTACTCCCTATGCGGCCTCCAAGGCCGCGGCTGACATGTGCCTCCTGGCTTATTTCCGGCAGTTCGGTTTTCCCGTCGTGCTGATCAGGGCGACCAATGTTTACGGGGCTCATCAGCAGCTTTTCAAGATTATCCCCAAGTCAGTAATAAGAATGCGCGCTGGGCAGAAGATCGAGCTTCATGGCGGCGGGGCCGCAGTGAAATCCTACATTCATATCCGGGATGTATCTCGCGGTGAACTTGCCGCAATGCTCCATGGCAACCCAGGGGACATTTTTCATCTTTCGCCGGATCAGGGTATCAGCATCAAGGATCTGGTAAGCCTGATCAGCCGCAAAATGGGAGTCCCGTTTGCCGATGCCGTACAGATAGTCCCGGAGCGACCCGGACAGGATGCCGCCTATGTCATAGATTCTTCAAGAGCTCGGCGTATGCTTGGGTGGCAGCCGACCGTTATTCTGGAGGACGGCCTCCAGGAGGTAATTGCTTGGATCGACGGCAACTGGGACGCCATCTCCCGGCTGGACCACGAATATATTCACACTCCCTGAGAAGCGGCTGATAACTTTATGAACCAAACAATAAGCACGGCTGCGAGCCAATCCCGGGATGAATTCTTAATGGACGGCCACAAGCTGCTCTGGCATCTTGACAGGGTGAACCAGTGGGTCAAAGGGGAGCGGATCGCCCCTCTGCATATCGACCTGGGAATCACCACCGGCTGCAATATTGACTGCAGCTTCTGTTACGGTGTTCTCCAGGGGCGAACCGGCGCGTCTTCACGGTTTGACATGCCGAAGGGGCCATTGCTGCGGTTTCTGCGGGAGGCCAAAGAGGCGGGGGTCCGTTCCGTGCTTTTTGACGGACAAGGTGAAAACACGCTGAACAGTGCGCTCTATGATGCGGTTGCCTGTTGTGGAGAGATAGAATTGAGCTGTGCGCTCGCCACCAACGGCACTTTGCTGAGGCGGGAACGTATGGCAGAGCTGCTTGCCCCACTCACCTGGCTCCGCATTAATATCAGTGCAGCAACTCCAGAATCTTACCGGAGAATTCACGGAGCGCCTCTTTTCGACAAGGTCGTTGAGAATATAAGGCTGGCAGTTGAAACCAGAAATAACAATGGCCTGGCAACCACCATCGGCATGCAGATGGTCCTGACCTATGACAACCTTGACGATATTGTCCCGCTGAGCAAACTGGGGGCTGAACTCGGAGTGGATTATCTGGTTATCAAGCCATGCTCGGATGATCCACAGAAGAGCCTCAATGCCCCTACCGGTGAATACCTTGAGCTGGCAGAGGTCTTCAGAGCGGCGGAGGCTTGCAGCAGCAACGGTTACAACGTCGTGGTGAAAGCCAACAAGCTGGCCAATAGCGGACTAAAGGATTTTCCCCGCTGCTTTGGTACCAGGTTTATCATCAACATCAGCGGTGACGGCAGCGTCTTCCCCTGCGGTCATTTTTTCAGCACCAGGCGCGAGGAATTCTGTATGGGGAATATCCTGGAGAATTCCTTCGGGGAGATCTTGTCCAGCGATCGATATTGGTCGGTCCAGGATAAAATAGCCTCCATAGATGTCAACCGGGAGTGCGAGACCAATTGTCGCCACTACTATATCTGCGGTTTTCTCTGGAAACTCAGAAATCCCCCCCCGCACCTGGATTTTATCTGATGCGACTTCGGAGGATGCCATGAAAATTCTCCTGTTCGGTGGGAGCGGGGTGATGGGGACAGCGCTGGATCGCGTTTGCCGCACTGTTGGTTTCGAGTGCCTTCAGCCAAGCCATGCCGCAATTGATGTGACCGATGCCGATGCGGTGGCCGGCGCGATTGATAAGTTTGCACCGGCAGTGGTAATGAATGCGGTGGCCCTGATCGGTTATGACCTTTGCGAGAACGATCCGGTTGAAGCTTTCCGGATAAACAGCCTGCCGGCGTCGCACCTGGCAAAGGCCTGTGCGGCACGGGAGATAACCTTTGTCCAGTTCAGCACTCATGCGGTTTTCGATGGCGCGAAAGACGGCCCCTATTCTGAACAGGACAGCCCCAATCCTCTGAACAGCTATGCCGCGACCAAGTACCTGGCAGAGCTTTTTTGCCGTAACCTTTGTCCCCGCCACTATGTAGTGCGGCTTCCGACTCTCTTCGGCCCTCGTCGGAATGACCGGCTGGGGTTCGCAGACAAGGTGCTGGAGCGGATCGGTAAAGGGGAGCCGCTGCGGATCGCTGTTGACAAGATTGATTCACCGACCTATTCCCTTGATGCGGCTTCAAGAATCATCGCTGTTTTACAGGAATCTCTCCCTTATGGGGTATATCACCTGGCAAACCATGGTTCGGCAAGTTATTTCGAGTTCGTGGCGAAAATCCTCCAGATCAAAGGCGCTGCCGCAGTGCTCTTAGCGGCCAAGGACAGCGATTTTCCTTTTCAGGGGAAAAAGCCGTTGAAGACTGCCATGACATCTGCAAAGCTTCACAACCTGAGACCGTGGGAGGATGCATTGCAAGCATATCTTGAAAACGAGGGGGGCATTTGAAGTTCAATCGGTTTGCATTGGCCCTTATTGAGGATCTTATCGACAATCGCCCCCCGGTAACAGCGATCCTTGACCGGATCACTGAACCTGCCGCGCAGGGTAAAGTCGCTTTTTACCCCTGTAATCGCTGCTCTAATGATCTTTTAAAGCTGCTGAAACAGCATGCTCCCGAATGCCTGGTCAATATCGCCGGTTGCTTCGACCAATCGCCGGATGCCTTTACTGAAGCCGGCATCGACCTGTATCCACTGGATCAACTCCCTCAAGTTGCCTCGTCGCTTGCGGCCATCATCGTAACCTCAAATGTCTTTCATGCGCGAGAGTCCGAGGCGATAACCAGGCTTGTCGGTCCGGCAGTACCGATGGTCAAAGTTTCAGGTGTTGAGCTGGAACTTGCCGGTCTTGACCCGAAACAGCTCATTGCGGACATCCGCAAGGTTCTTGATCTGCTGGCAGACGAGAAATCCAGGGCGGTCTATCTGCTGGCCTGGCTGGCAAGGCTGCTGAATGATGAGAATTTGACCCAGTTGTTTGCCAATGATCAGGATCAGAACTTAGTTCTTGCGGAAGGGGCGGTTTCCTATAAAGGTTACCGGCTCAACAACCTGCCGGTTGATATAATCAGAGAACTCGCCGTAGATATTTATTCCCTTGGATCTGTTGCCGCTGTCGGCGGAGATACCGTCTTGGATATCGGTGCTTTCAAAGGGGACACGGCAATTTATTTTGCCGATCTGGTAGGCAGTAGCGGCAGGGTGTTCTCCTTTGAACCGGTGCAGGCAAATTTTACCGACCTTGTTCTCAACGTGCGCCAGAATGGACTGGATGATATAGTTGTGCCGGTAAACAAGGGGTGTGGCCGCAGTCCTGGCAGGCTGCGCATTGCCACGGCACCACAAGGATCACCGTGGGCTTTCCTCTCGGAGGAGCGGGGTGTGGAGGATATAGACGTTACAACGGTCGATGAGTTTGTTGCGGCAGAGCACTTGGAGAGGGTTGACTTCATCAAGCTGGATGTGGAAGGGGTGGAACTCGATGCCATCATCGGTGCGAAAAAGACCATCGAAACATTCCGTCCGAAGATGGCGGTGAGCCTTTATCACAATCTTGTCGATCTGACCGAACTGCCTCTGATGCTGCACTCCATGGCTGCCTATAACCTTTATGTCCGCTGTAAAATGGCTGGGCCGTGGAGCATTTTCCTCTATTGCGAACCAAGGTGAAACCGTTTTATGTCATTGCCCGAAGCGTCATTTTCAAGCAAAAGTTCCCTCCCTCTCCTCCATCTGCCCGAAAATTACAATTATATCGGTGTGTTCCTGACCCTTGACTGCAACCTGCATTGCAGCTACTGCATAAATCGGTTCGGCGTGCAATCCGCCGGTCACCGGCTTATGACCAGAGACCAGTGGTTGCTGGGCTTGAACCGTCTCAGCTCGCGCCCTGATCTGCCCATTACACTGCAAGGGGGGGAGCCAACCCTGCATCCGGATTTCTTTGCTATCATCAACGGGATCCGTCCTGATCTACAGGTCGATCTGCTGACAAATCTGGAGATTGATGGGGCACGGTTCATGACGGAAATTGCTCCGGAGCGTCTCAAGCGGGATGCTCCCTATGCCTCCATCAGGGTCAGCTATCATCCTGAAGTGATGAGCATTGAGTCACTGGCCGCCAAGGTTCTCGCCTTTCTCCAGGCTGGCTACAGTATCGGCATCTGGGGGATCATGCATCCGCGTTTTACGGCTGAGGTCGTGACAGCTCAGCAATACTGCCATTCCTTGGGGATTGATTTTCGTACCAAAGAGTTTCTCGGCGAGTACGACGGGGTGATGTATGGCAAATTCTCCTATGAAGGGGCCTTGGAAAGAAGAGAGGGAAGCAGGGTCAGTTGCAGAACCTCGGAACTGATTATTGGGCCTGACGGTGGTGTCTACAGGTGCCACAGCGATCTTTATGCCGAGCGGACCCCGGTGGGGCACATTCTTGATCCGGAGCTGGTTTTGTCTTCGGATTTCAGGCGCTGCGACCATTACGGATTCTGCAACCCCTGTGATGTCAAGCTCAAGACCAACCGTTTCCAGGAGTACGGCCATACTTCGGTGGAGATTGTAATAGAGCCTTTTATAAAGTAAAATTAGATCATGTAGAGGTGAAGACTAACGACTGTATCGGCAGGGAGTTTTTATTTGTAACGACAGCTACTGAGTGAAAAGAACAGGGGGATTTTATGAAATACAGAATAATCGCCTTCTCGATATGTTACTTGGTTTGCCACATCGGTTCAGTCTCTGCCATTGAAACTAAAGCTGTTTCTGACCCTGCAACCGGCATGGAGTTCGTGCTTGTCAAGGGGGGCTGCTTCAACATGGGGAGCACGGAAAACGCTAGTGAAAAACCGGTTCATGAGATCTGTGTAAATGATTTCTATCTTGGGAAGTATGAGGTGACTCAGGCTCAATGGGAAAAGGTGATGGGGAGTAATCCCAGCAGTTTAAAGGATTGTGGCCCGATGTGTCCTGTTGATAATGTGTCTTGGAATGATGCGCAGGTGTTCATCAAAAAACTCAATGAGAAAAGCAATAAAACATACCGTCTGCCGACAGAAGGGGAATTGGAATACGCAGCCGGCAATGGCGGTAAGAATGAACCCTGGCCCGGAACTGCTGATAAAGCCAAATTGGGAGAGTACGCGTGGTTTGCTGGAAACAGCAACGGTGTTTACCATAAAGTAGGAGAGAAAAAACCCAACGGTTTGGGGCTCTATGACATGAGCGGCAATGTCTGGGAGTGGTGCCAGGATTGGTACAGCGAGACCTATTACGCCGAAAGCCCGAAGAACAATCCGTCAGGGCCTGCAACCGGAGTATTCCGTGCCGCACGCGGAGGGAGCTACGATAATGATGAAACCAGTCTTCGCGTGGCGAACAGGGACAATCTGACCCCTGATTCAAGGAACGGCAATTTAGGATTACGTCTTTTGTTTGTCCCCAACTGATTAGAGTAAAAATGCTTGACTGGTTAAAAAAACTGTATTGGGAATGCAGCCCCCACTTTTTTTCTGTCCTGTTCCTTACAACGGCTGCCTTTGCCGTCTATGGACCGATTCTCGGCCATGAATTCCTGGGTAATTGGGACGATAACAGGTACATCCTGGAAAATTTCGATGTCCAAGGGATTTCCTGGCTGCGGATTAAAGCGGTATTCTCCCGGTATTATGTAGGCAACTATGCCCCGGTGCAGATGCTTTCCTACATGCTTGATTATCTTCTCTGGGGACTGTGGCCCGGGGGCTATCTCCTTACCAATCTTCTGCTGCATCTTGCTGCTTCTGTCCTATTGTACCGGTTTTTTTTCCAGCTCACTGAAGAGCGCCTTGCCGCTTGGTCGGGCGCGGCCTTGTTCCTGCTGCATCCTGTGCAAGTGGAGACGGTTGCCTGGATTTCCCAGCGAAAAAATCTGCTGGCAATGCTCTTTTTTCTGGGGGCGTGGGACTGTTACCGCTTATACCGGGACAGCATTTCGCAGCGTGGCCGTCTTTATTTTGCGGCTTCCGTTGTTGCCCTGTTGCTGGCAGTTTTGTCCAAATCAATAGCGGTCATCTTTCCCGTTGTTATTCTCATTTATGACAACTGTTATCCATCACTGTCAGCTCGATTCAAGGTTCTGGACAAGGTCCCGTATTTGCTTGTAGCGGTGGCTGCTGCTGCACTTGCCGTTCTCAGCCAGACGCCCAACTATACCGAGTGGGGTGCCGGAGGCGGCCGTGCCGGTTATCACGGCGGTAGCGCCATGGCGACTTTTCTGACCATGCTTCCCGTATTCTGTAGCTACATCCGCCTCATTGTCTGGCCCTTTAACCTCAGTGCACTTTACGACCCGGCTATTCATAAGAGCATTGACGCTTATGTCCTTGCTGCGGCGCTTGTGCTCAGTGTCATCTGCTTTTTGCTCTACCGTTTGTACAAATATGACCGACGCATTGCCTTTTGGCCCCTCTTGGCAATTGTGGCCTTGCTGCCGGTTTCGCAGATTGTGCCGCTGGTAACGCTGATCAACGATCGTTACCTTTATTTTCCCATGATTGGAGTTGCCGCTTTGCTGGCCTACGGTGTCAAGCTGGCCGGCGTGCGTTGGCCAGGGCGTTTACGGCCGATTATCATCTCTCTGACGATTTTGCTGTTTTTCTTGGCAGGCGTTTCCATGCAAAGGATTGATGTCTGGCGCAACGGAATTTCTCTCTGGAAAGATACGGTCGGCAAAAGCCCAAAACTTGCGTTAGCTTGGGAAGGGCTTGGAGAGGCTTTGCACTATAATGCCCAGCCGGATTATGAGGGGGCAAAGAAGGCCTATCTGCGAGCCGTTGAGCTTAGCCCTGACAGTGATATAACCCGCTACAACCTGGGGCTCCTGTATACCTCGCTGAACGATTTTGCTAATGCCGACCAGGTGCTTCGGGAACTATTGAAGCGCAGTCCAAACAATGTGATGGGATGGGCGGCATTCGGGGATCTTGCCCTGCGCCGGTCTCTATTCACGGAAGCGGAGACCCGTTTCCGGAAGGCCCTGTCTCTGCAACCCGAGGCGGTGCAGGTACACCAGAAAATCGGCAACCTGATGATTGTTCTCGGAAGGTTCGATGAGGCGCGGCATTGCTATTTGCGAATTGAGGAGATTCAGGGTGGGAACGATCCCATTAATGCTTATGAGCTTGCCAGATTAGAGGCTCTTGCCGGGGATGCCGGTGGTGCGATCCGGTGGCTGGAAACAGCTTTGCAGCGCGGCTACGGCAATTTTGCCGGCATAATGACCGACGAGGAGCTGACCCCGATCCGCTCGGATGGCCGTTTTGGCGATCTGGTGACTAAATACTTCCCGAAGCCTTAACGCTCATGGGCTACAGTCTTTTCCGGAATATGGCCACAAAAGACTCTGCAGTCGGTACAAAGCCTGCCGGTGTTTCTCCCCACAGGTAGCGGGCCGGCTTGTCGGAAAAGATCTCCACGATGCCGACTTCATCATATCTCAAAGGGATGTAGCTGTCTCCCCAATCAAGCACCTTGTTAAGGGACCCCTCCCGTAACAGCCATGATGCCGAATTATTAACAACGACGATATAAGCCGGTTTTGTTGCTTCGATATCACTGATCAGTTGTGACTGCATCAGCCCGGAATACCGGTTATTCTCCATCAGGCCATACATGTAAATATGGCCGGTAGCCGAAATTCTGTCGGCATAGAAGAGTATTTCCGGTTCTGATCCGAGAATCGCTATCCGGTCTTCTCCTGTCGTTTGCCTTTTAAGGAAATCGGCGATTACAGGTGCCTCCGGGAAAGGGTTGGTGCCGTAAATCTTCCGGCTGACTTCCTGCGGGGTCAGGCGGAACAGGTAATCGCTTTCAAAATAGTAAAAACAACCGATGGCCATTACCATAGCCAGTGGCAGCAGTAACTTCCCCGGGCCGGTTGGTAGTAACCGGCTTAGCGCTTGAGCGGCATAACCGCCAAGGATAGCAATCGGCGGCAGCAACAGGATAAAGTAGTGCGGTCGGAAGTAGAGCCCTTGTGAGACCATTAAAAGTGAAGCTGCCGCATATCCGATGAGGAATTGCTTTTCAGAAGCCAAGCCCTTCCGGCATAGTTTGACAATGCCGACAACTGCGAGCAGCCATATCGGCAGATTCGACCAGGCGATGGCGCCAAACTGGCGGGCAAACTCGTTGAGCCCTGCTGCCAACGATAAGCTGGCAGCATAAGCGCCGGCATACTTGACTGTCCAGAACCAGAAGTTGGTAAATACTCCGGCATGGTAAAGCCAGAAGGCGACCACTGCATAGGGGATTACTGCTCCGGCCAGAAAGACAGAACAATCCCTGGTAAATAGTTTCTTATTGCCGGAGTTCTGGGGCCATAATTGAAAAGCCAGGGCAAAGATGATCATTATGGCGGCGTGCTGCTTCATCAAGACTGCCATGCCGAGACAGATGCCGCCGAGGAAGACTATTGCCGCATGATATTTTTTCAGGGGCTGACTCAGCAGGGATATCCCTAACAGGGAAAAAAGAACTACAAAGTGTGTAGCATGAGCGAAAATGCCCAAGACTGTCTGGCTCAGGGAGAGCAGGGCATAAAATGCTGCTGCGGTAAAAGCCGATTCTACGGTGAGAAAACGCCTACCCAGCAGATATACAAGGGTTACGTTGGCAATATTGGTCAGCGCCAGTCCGATATGGATGGCGGCAGCACTCTGACCGAAAATGGCCATGACCCCTGTGTAAATAAGGGCAACGCCGGGGAGTTTCATGGTATACGCGGAGGTATAGGGCGGAATCCCTTTGAGGAGAAGCTGGGCCATGTAGGCATACTCGCCCTCATCCCGTTCAATGGGGACCCCAAGCAGGCGAACTCGCACAATTACCGATGCCACAATGATCAGGAGAGCGATGGCCCAGGTGGCCATCTTGGCTGGGTTGTTCATAGGCAAACCGGTCTTATTCATTGCGGCAGGATAGCAAAAAAACGCGGGGGGTGTCTACTTTATGGACGGAGGGGCAGGTCTTTTACTGGTTGGTCATGATGTAATGGATGTCCGACCAGTCGATACGGACATCCGGCTTTACCGGCAGCATGCCTTCAGCAGCCTTGTCAGCCATGCCTATGGCTATGACACTGGTTTCCGACTGTTGTGGCGCCAGAACTCTCGGTCCCCATTGCAGGAACATGACCCGATTGTCCCTGCTGGAAAGCGGGATTCGAGCGGATTCATCGTTAACCTTGCCTTCTTTATTGGAGAAGTAGGCAAGGTCAGGCCGGATGTCACCAAACCATTCGATGAAATTTGCCATCCCTGAGTAGGGGCCTTTTTCCCCTAGGATCAGAGGGTTGCCTTTGTCGAACATTCCGGCAAAAGTATATTTTTTTGTGTCGATAAGTGCTTCGTAAAAGTAAAGGCGGTTTTGCGTCCATCCGACGTTCCCTCCGGAAGAACCGTAATTACCGACCCATGGCTCATCCCCGTAAACAAAATAGTAGGCTGATGGCGTGGTTCCCAGGTTTTTGAAGCGATTGGCCAGAAGAAAGTACCGGTCTCCGGCACGGTAAATTATGAATCGGTCGATTTGAAACGGAACGCCGTCAAGCGTCACCCTGTGGCTGCTTTGGAGCATTGCCTTCTTCGAGGTGTCATAATGGACTTTGGAACCCAGGAACTCCCATGAAGAAGGGAAAATCATTTTTTCGGGAGTCCGGCCTCCTGCCACTGCTTCATTGGCGTTACACCAGATATGGAACCAGCGCTCTCCGTTGTAAAAGGCAACGCCTGTCTCATTCAATTGCACTGTGCTGGCTTCATAGCGAGAATAAGGCAGGCCTCCTCCGATAAAGATTCCGCGTGGTGCCTTGCCGTTACTGTCCTGAAATCGGCTGAGGCATATAACGAATTTTGTGCCGTCCGGCGAGTTATTGTAAATAAAACCGTGCCCCGCCTTTCGGTTCCATGAGAGTTTCAGGTGCGGTTCATTCTTGCTATGAGCCGGTTCTCTCTCGATAAGGGCATGAAGCCAGGGAAGATCCTTCTTGAAAAGGACCCGGTCGTATTCTCCTAACAGTACATCGTCTTTTATCTCCAGGAATTTGCCGCTTTTCCCTTCTAAAACATAGATGCCTTCAAAATCACCTTCCAAGTCAAAATCGATGGCCAGCGCTGAGATCCCGCCAACAAGGAAAAGTAATACAGCTACCAGAATCAGGGTGCTGCGCATGTTGAATTTAGAAAATATCATGTGAGGATGTTGAAAAACTCCTGTAATTTCAAACCTTACCTACATTAATGAGATTGACGGGAACTGTAAAGAACATTTTTTGCTTTATTTGGGTACTGTCATCTTGCCCCGGTCTAAACCAGAAAATTCATTGCAGTCTGTAATTGAAAAATAATTAAATACAGATAATTAGAGGTAAGGGTTCTGGTACGTCTTATGGCCACAAGTTTTATGACGCTTTGGTGAAAACTCGCTTAAATAATTATAATTAGCTTTTTTTCTACTGTTTGGGTTGTCCTGTAGGGCAATTAAGCAAATTTAATATATAGGGAATTGTTGGTGTAATGCTGAGGGGGGGTAAAACTAATTAAAACCAGGTTTGATGGGCATTATTCGGCATTTCGATTCCGGTTAAGATAAGTTGATTTTCATGCACCTGTTTAGATGCCAGTCAAACGACTGGCACTTTTACTGCTCTGTTTATTTTTCGGAGGAGTATTCCCGTGAAATGGCCAGGGATGGCTTTCTCTTTAATTAGGTGGTTGTAATTTTAGTGCTTTTGGCTGGGTTGCCAGGCAAAAAAAGCAGTTTTCTTAAGCGATAAGAGCTTTGTGCAGGGGTATTGCGGTTAATTCAGAATGAAGACTCGGAGAGTGTAGGTTTCATTGAACGTAGTGCTCGGAGATTCAACGATCGAGAGCAGGTTTTGATGATAGTTGCTGCATCGCCGACTTGAGAAGAGGGAGAACAAGGATATGCGAGATCGTTTACTGAAAACCTTTGCCGGGATGGCATGTTCATCCCGAAAAGTTTTCCAGACGGGATTCTGGGGAGTGGCAATAGCCATCGCCCTGTCCCTTTTCTCTCCACTTGTCACGAACGCAGATGCCGTGAGTCCTCTCATCCATAACAGTACCTATGGCGGAACCGGTAAATACGGTGAGTGGGGGCAAGATTACACCTGCGCTACCTGCCATACCAAATCTGCGACTCCTAACATCAAAAAAGTAGCAACCTCCGTGAAGACTCCGACCGGCATGCGCAAGGTTGTAATGTCCCGTTACACTTCGATGTCACGGACTGTTCTGGGCAGGTATACTGCGATGTCAACCGATGTTGTCGGGGTCCTTGGCAACGATCGGAGAACTATATACCAGGAGCGTTCACAGAATATTTGCGAAGTTTGCCATCATAGAACCGAATATCATCAGTATAGTGCGAGCAAAATAGCGGTGAAGGCGGGCGGCTTGAACCATACTGCCCATAAGAGCAATAACAGGGACTGTACCGGTTGCCATGCCCACCAGAACGCCTTTAAACGCCCGGCTGTCGAATCTTGCGACTCCTGTCATGGCAACCCTCCCACAACAGCCACCATCGGCGCCCCCAGCGGCTTGTACACGAATACCTTCGGGGACCCTCCAACACACTCAGGCGCCCACAGCAAGCACCGCAATGTTCTCGGGTTCGAGTGCCAGGTTTGCCACAATAATTATGGGCATGGACTTCTCGGTAACGATTATGTCGAACTGGGGTTCAGGATCAGCAGTTCTAACTGGAAACCATTCGTTGGTGAGGTGACCACCGGTACAATTACGGTAAGCAACTCCGCGGGATTGAATACTCAGTTTTCAGTGGCCCCGAACAACCCGGGCACCACGTTGCTGAGGGCGCCTGATGCGATGAATTGCAATATCTACTGCCATGGGGACAACTGGAATGTGCCATCCGGAAGGACCGGAACCGGTGTTTCCTGGATCCAGGGGCCGCTCGGAGCATGCAGCAATGCAATATGCCATGGAACCAGTGCCCAGAACCCCCCGACCCCCATTCTTCTAGGGAACGTTTCGACCGGCGCCCACCGGACTCATGTCAGCAAGCTCAATTCAGCTTGTACAACCTGCCATGAAGATCTGCCCGATCCGCATATGGTTAACGGTCGCGTCAATCTCAACATGACCCAGGCCAATGCCAACCTCCCCGCAATAACGGCACAAGCCAAATACAACGGATTCACCCTTTATTCCACCCATACCCTTGCTGCTTCCGGCTCCTACTTTTCCTGCTCAAACATGTATTGCCACAGTAACGTTCAGGGAACTAACGGCACCGGCGCTCCCACCGCTTATCAGGGGGCTGTTAAGTGGGGCGGCAACGGTAGTAATGCTTATCTTGCCTGCGACAGCTGTCATGGCGGTAAGAGAACCGATTCTACTCCAATCAACTCCGGTGCTCACAATAAGCATATTGCAACCTCTTATTATCAGTACAGCTGCGACTCCTGTCATACCGGAGCCGGTAAAAACGATCAGTCGAAGCATGCCAACAAGAAAATAGAAGTAACCATGGCCGGCTCATACAGCGGCAGTTACACCCAAACGACAAATGTGCCTGGCGACGGTTTCGGCTCCTGCTCCAATGTCAACTGCCATTATGGTAAAAGCGTCGGGTGGGGCGATGGCACCCTTAACTGCAATAGCTGTCATGGCAGCGATAGCTCGACGCTTTCGAGCGGGAGGCATGCCGGCCACATATCCACAACAGCCAACAGCAATCTCGGTACTGCGTTCAAATGTACTGCCTGCCATGCCCAGGTCGTGAGCAGCAATACCACTATCAGCAATTATCTCCGCCATGCCAACGGGTTCTCGGATTACTCCGGCAGGAATGCCGGGAGAAGCTACACTGCGGTTGACGGGACATGCGCCAATGTTTATTGCCACACCGACGGCAAGGGTCGGCAGAACGTGCCATTTACCGCGGGGAATGGCTGGAATTCAGGGACCGTTTACAGCAACTGTAACGGCTGCCACGGTAATGACGTTGCTCCTGCCTTTACCAGTCTCGGCGGCGAACCTAACTATGCCAATGATACAGAGACCCAGCCGCGAGCCAACAGCCATTCTCGACATATGGGCGGAGTCGGCGTTTCAACCTGCATCTACTGCCACGCTTCTACTGTGAACTCGACAGGGGCTATACTGGTCAACAGCACCAGCCATACGAATCGCCGGATCGACGTGCAAGCAGGTGCCGGCAAGAACTTCCAATACGACCCTGCAACAAGAACCTGTTCCAATATCTTATGCCACGGCGGCTACAGCAATTCTGCACGCTGGGGCAAGATCTTCCCGGCAGATTGTACCGGTTGCCACGGCAACAATGCTTCAAGCTTCAGGCCGCTCAGCACCGGCAAGCACACTGCCCACATTAATCACAACGTCAATATCTGGGGCAAGAATGTGCGCTGCAATACCTGCCATGCCTTGACAGCCGGACTCGATGATAGAAGCATCCTCGATACCTCCTTGCATGGTAACGGTTTCAAGAACTTTACCGGGGTCATGGCTGGTGGCAGAGGCGCCTACGACATCTCAACCGGTGTCTGCTCCGCCAACTATTGTCACTCCGACGGCAAGGGCAAGCAGAATGTGCCGTTTACCGTTGCCAATGCCTGGAAATCTACGGCAACGCTCAGCTGTACCGGTTGTCACGGCAATGATGCCAGTCCTGATTTCGTCAGCGCGGCCGGTGAGCCAAACTATGCGACCGGACTCCCCGGATCGCTCAGGGCCAATGATCACAAGAACCATGTCGATTTCGGGGCCACGACCTGTATCAGCTGCCATGCCGATACCGTCAACGGCACGGGTGTCATCCTTGCCAATGCCAGTACCCACGTCAACAAAAGGATCGACATAAAGCCGGGCAACGGGAAGAACTTCATATACGATGCCGGCTTAAAGAGCTGTACCAACATAACCTGTCACGGCGGAGTCGGATCTCCCACCCAGATCTGGGGTACGCCGGTATCCGCAGACTGTACTGGCTGTCACGGCAACAATGCCGGAAGTTCAAACGCCATAGCCACTAACAAGCATACCGCGCATATTAAAAATCCTGACATTGGCGGCAACTTCAAATGCGCCGAGTGCCACGGTCAGACCATAAACCCTGATGACCGGACCTTTTTCAATCGCCAGCTGCACGGCAACGGCATACTCAACTACTCAGGTGCACGGGCTGGTCGAAGCTACGACTCCGCTCAGGGGAACTGTGCCAATACATATTGTCACACCGACGGTAAAGGATCGCAGAACACGGCATTCAGTCTTGGCAATGGCTGGAAATCGGCAGTTACCTATTCCAATTGCATCGGGTGCCACGGCAATGCCGCTTCGCCTGCATTCACCAGCAATTATGGTGAACCGAACTACACCAATGCCGAAGAACTCAGCCTCCGAGCCAACAGCCACGAGCGCCACATGGGCGGCGCGGGCGCGACAACCTGTGTTTACTGCCACAACAGCACGGTTGATGCCTCTGGAGCGCTACTGTCGGGTGCCAGTCACCTGAACCGGACACGTGATGTCGCGCCGGGAGGGGACAAGAGCTTCGCATACGACCAGGCGACCAGAACCTGCTCCAATATTAACTGCCACGGAACCGGCAGTGTCCCGGCACGCTGGGGCAAGATCTTCCCGCTTGACTGCACCGGGTGCCATGGCAACAACGCCCTGGCGCAAAAACAGATCAGCACCGGTAAACACAAGGCTCACATCAACAACAAGTCCATTCTTGGCAAGAACTTCAGTTGCGATACCTGCCACGCACTCACCGCCGGTTCCAATGATCGGAGCATCCTTAACACCGTGGTCCATGGCAACGGCTTCAAGAACGTTACCGGCGTAATGTCCGGCGGCAGGAACACCTACACGACTGCAACCGGAGTTTGCTCCGCCACTTACTGCCACACCGACGGCAAAGGGAAACGCAATGCACCGTTTACCCCCGCTAATGCCTGGAAGAGCACAGCAACTCTTGGGTGCACCGGATGCCACGGAAACGACACCTCACCGGACTTCACCAGCGTCAACGGTGAGCCTAACTACCTCAGCGGTGGTGCCGGAACGGTTTATGCCAACGATCACAAGAACCATGTGGATTTCGGGGCGGCAACCTGTATCGACTGCCATAATGACACGGTAGATGCGGCAGGGAATCTAAAGCAGGATGTCAACAGCCACCTGAACCGGAGCATCGATGTTGTTTCAGGCAACGGCAAGACATTCGATTATGACAAGCCCAGCAAGACCTGCTCGAATATCTATTGCCATGGCGGCAAAGGTTCATACAGCCAGGTCTGGGGCACACCGGTATCAACAACCTGCACCGGTTGCCACGGCAACAACGTAGCCAGCCTGCAGCCGATAAGCTCCGGCAGGCACAAGGCTCACATAAACAATGCGGCAACACTCGGAATCAACTATCTTTGCGCCGATTGCCATGCCCTCACGGTAAATAGTGACGACCGGACATTTGCGAACCGCCAGCTGCATGGCAATGGCCTGGTCAACTATTCCGGTGCCAAGGCAGGCAGAAGCTATGACAACCTTGCGGGAAACTGTGCCAATACCTACTGCCATACAAGCGGCAAAGGAAAGCGCAATGTCAGCTTCACCCTTGCCAACGGTTGGAAGTCGACAACAGTCTACACCAACTGCATCGGATGCCACGGCAACGATAACCTGCTCGGCCACTACTCCAGCGTAGCCGGCGAGCCTAACTACAAGAGCGGTGCCCAGGGCAGCTATTCGGCCAACAGCCACAAAAAGCATGTCGGCGCTGCTGGTGCAACGACCTGCTACTATTGCCACGCCGATGTTGTCGGTGTTACCGGCGCAACGGTCAACGTGAGCCATATCAACCGGCAGATCTCCTACTCTTCGTCCAACATTGCCGGCAAGAAATTCGGTCGCGTAGCAGGCAAAACCTGCTCCAATATCGAATGTCACTTCAACAAGAGTGCGGTCTGGGGCGCTGTCCTCAACTGCAACAGCTGCCACGGCAGCGATGCCGCAACTCTCACAACCAAGAAACACAGCGTTCATATCTCGACAACAATCAATCCGGCGCTCGGCAATGCCATTGCTTGCGTTGAATGCCACGCAAAAACAGTCAACAGTGATAATGTCACGATCCGGAACTCTGCCGTTCACATTGATGGTGTCATGGGCAATTATTCCGGAGCTAAGGCCGGAAGATACACTGCCGCTACTGGGGCTTGTGCAAACGCTTACTGTCACAGCGACGGCAAAGGGAAGTACAACGTGGTGTTCAATGCCGGCAACGGTTGGAACTCCTCCCTGGCCTCCAGAGGTTGCAAGGGATGCCACGGTAACGATACCGTCCTAAACAACTTCAGCAGTCTTGCCGGTGAGCCGAACTACCCTAACACCGGAGCTATTGGCTCAGCTACTTCCAACAGCCACAAGTCTCACACCTCCAAGTTGGCTCTGAAAGGCGCGGCGTCCTGCGACACCTGCCACACTGATACTGTTACTGCCAGTGGCACCGCCATCAAGCCTGGTGCGCCTCACCTCACGGCACCGGCAAACCTTGTCAGTTTCAATACCAGCAAAGCCGGAGCCGGATCAGCTTATGACAAGGACCTGCGGCAGTGTTCCAACATATCGTGCCATGCCGGCAAGAGCCCGATCTGGGGTGATGCGTCAAGTGTCGGCTGCGACTCTTGTCATGGCAGCAGTGAAGAGACCCTGACCACTAAGAAGCATTCGGCTCACATTTCCACAATTGCCAATGCGAGCCTTGGCACGGCAATCAATTGTTCCGAGTGCCACGCCAAAACTGTAGACATCAACAAATCCGTGATCAGCGATCCGACCCATACCAACGGCATTTACGGTGACTATTCCGGGACAAGGGCCGGCAGATACACCATTGCAACAGGAGCATGCGCCAACAGTTACTGCCATTCCGACGGTAAGGGGCGGCAGAACGTGCCGTTCAATGCCGGTAACGGCTGGAACTCCTCGGTAGTCTTCGGCGACTGCAAGGGGTGTCACGGCAACGATACCCAACCCGGAAACTTCACCAGCACTGCCGGTGAACCTAACTATGCCAACTCTGGGCTGCCCGGATCAGCCACAGCCAACAGTCACAACAGTCATGTTTCTTATTACGGCGGTGCTGCCTCCTGCGATTACTGCCACACGAACACTGTGACAACCAACGGTCTTTCTGCCAAGCCTGGCGGAAGCCACCTGGCAAATGGTATCAACGTAGACTTCAACCGGTCGATAGAGGCAACGGCCTCATGGAACGGCACCTCAAGGACCTGCAGCACCATAACGTGCCATTCCGGTTCAGGTGCAACTTGGGGCGATGCATCGTCAGTCGGCTGCAAGGTCTGCCATGGCACTCTGCTCACCAAGCCAGGGGTCCATGCCACTCATGTAGGCAATCTGCTTGACTCCATAACTTTCTATGGCTACACCGCCATTAAATCAAGCAATGGTGTGTATCGCATCGGTTGCGCCAACTGTCACCCGACCATTGAGTCCGGCAATCACAAAAACGGTAAAATTGATGTCACCATGAACAAGAACCAGACCGGCAGGAGCTGGCTCGCCGGCCTCAACAGCGCTACCGCAGACGGCATCAACACCGCGAACAGCGGCATCAGCGGCACCACCAAGGTCAGCGTGACCTGCTCCATGGTTTACTGCCACAGCAGCGGCAAGTCCACAGTCCAGGCAGAGAACAACTTCAAGACCACGCCTGACTGGTACAGCGCAGCCGGTTCAACCGCCAACCGCTGCGGCATGTGCCACGACAACCCGCCGCAGTATGACGGCCAGTCGCACTATGTTGCCGAGAGCAGCATGGGCAAGAACGGCACCGGTCCGTACAAGGATTCGGGGCACATGGTCGGCATCCACTTCAAGAATACCTACAAAGGACCGGGCGGATACGGTTTCCTCGGCTACTCGTCAGCCGGGGACAAGGCCCACGGCAATGCCGGCGTAGCCAGCACCATGTCGTGCGACACTTGCCACAGTGGCGTCGTAGACCCAGCCAAACCCGACACCTACGCGATGTTCGGCAGCGGTAAAAAGTTCGAGTGCGCCAGCTGCCACACCGCTACGACCCCGACCAAACTGCAGGCAGGCAATATCGTCGGTACCGGTCTGCACATCAATGGTAAGAAAGATGTCCAGTTCACCACATCGGCCTACAAGACCAAGGCCCAGCTTGCCAATGTTGCCAATGCCGGTGGCGTCTGGATGCGCAACGGCGGGTACAAAGAGGCCGGCTCGTATGACAGCACCGATCTGAGCGGCTCCACCTGGGATTCCGCTACCAAGACCTGCCTCACCGCCTGTCACGTGAACCAGCCGGCGATCAGGTGGGGTTACCCGCTCAAGTGTTCCAGCTGCCACGCGAACCAGTAGCAGGGTTAATGTTACCAATAGAAGATGACGATATAAAAATGACGACTAAAGCCAAGGGTGTAATGATCATGAAAAAGGCACACGGTATTCCAGGCAGAATGTACGGAACGGTCACATTGGCGGCAGCTCTGCTGGCATTGCTGTTCATAGCCAACGCAGCTTTCGCCGCCGACCTGATGCACAACAGCAAGGATACCGGTTCCAGCCGCTGGAACGGGCGGTGGGGGATCTCCGGCGGTAAATACGGTGAGTTCACCTGCGCCACCTGCCATGAGCCCGATGCCGAGAACATCAAGAACATCCGGCGGACCATATCGGTCATGAACCCGATTTCGACCCATACCTTTCCCGGCGGTAGCAAGTCGGTGAATGTCATATTCATGAGCAATACCAGCATGGGTAACGACCGTGCGGCCCACAGCAGCTCCAATCGGATCTGCGAAGTCTGCCACAGTCAGCTGACCTATCATAACGCAGACACCGCGAACAACCAAGGGGTCCCCAAACTCGGGCACCCTGCCCAAGGGGGACAGGCGGGTGTCTGCACCAGCTGCCATACTCATAACACCGGCTTCAAGGCCTCGTGCGGTAACGGGACCAACGCTTGCCACGGCAATCCTCCGACCTCCATAGTTCTTGGCGGCTATTCCGGGATGGTGGGCACCCCAAGGGCCAGCCATCTCCTCGAACCGAACCAGGTCGGTGCGCACCGGTCACATTCCCAGCATGGTGTTTCAGTGTGCGACAACTGCCATTATATCTCTGACGGCAGCATCAAGATGCCGAACCTGTCAAACACCCTCCAGATCGGTTTTTACGGATTCGGCGGCAAGGTCACCAGCGGCGTCTACGTACCTTATTCCTCCACTAACCGTGGTTATGCGGTTCGCGCCAGCACCCCCAACACCACCCTGGCCGCAGTCGCCACCACCTATCCTGCCGCCAACAAATGCGCCAACCTGTACTGCCATGGTGGCGGTGTAACAGTCGGTGGCACCCAGATTGTTCTCCCGCTTGACGGTGGCAGCAACAAGAACCCGTCATGGACGGCCACCGGCCAGGCTGCCTGCGGCAGCTGCCACTATGCCGACAAAAACAATCCACCGACTACCGGCAGCCACTTAAAGCATGCCGGTCTCCAGAGCCTTGGCTACTATGAAGTCGGCTGCGACCAGTGCCATCCTGTTACTGATTCCTCCCACGTTCAGGGCACCATCCGCTGGCAGCTCCAGACCAGTGATCCCAAGTTCGGGGCAGCAGCAACCTATCGCGGTTCTGCCACAACCAACTGGACCAACCTTGCCCGGAGCGCACCGTACGGCCAGTGCGCCAACGTCTACTGTCACAGCAACGGCAAAGGGGCCCCGGCCAATGTCGCCACCCCCACTTGGGGTGACAGCAGCGGGTTTGCAAACTGCCTCGGTTGCCATGGCGGCACCCTGGCGAACGGTAACCCGATCGCGACCGGCAAACACTCGGCGCACGTCAACACCGTTGCCAACGCCTCTCTCGGCAACGCCATCGGTTGTGTGGCCTGCCACGCCAAGACCGTCAGCAATGACAACACCACCATTGTTTCCGTAGCCACTCATATCAGCACCTTTGCCGAGTATTCCGGCCAGCGCGCCGGCAAGAACTACGCCCGGGCCACCGGTGTCTGCAGCAATGTCTACTGTCACAGTGACGGCAAAGGGCGCCAGAATGTACCGTTTACTGCCGGCAACGGCTGGAACTCCTCAGCGGTGTACGCGAACTGCGCCCAGTGCCATGGCAATGACGTCCGCTTAGGTCGCTACTCCAGTATCGCCGGCGAACCTAACTACAAGAGCGGCGCCCAGGGGAGCTACTCGGCCAACAGCCACAGAAAGCATGTTTCCGGTTATGGCGCTTCCTCCTGCGTAAACTGCCACTATGAGACCGTTACCGCCGGCGGCGCAGTAATCTCCGGAATCTCCCGTCACATCGACGGCTCCCTCGACGTAGTCAAGAGCCCTGCGGTTACCTTTACCTGGGCAAAGGTTTCCAAGACCTGTTCCAGCACCTCCTGCCACTTCAACAAAACCCTGCAGTGGGGCGGAACCCTGAATTGCAGCGGTTGCCACGGCAGCGATGCGGCCACCCTGACCACCAAGAAGCACAGCGCCCACATCTCCACCAGCGCCAACCCGTCGCTGGGCACGGCGCTGGGCTGCGCCGAGTGCCACGCCAAGACGGTATCCAGCAACACCACCATCAAAAACCCGCTGGTTCACACCAATGGGGTAATGGGCGACTACTCCGGCGTTCGTGCCGGACGAAGCTACAACGCCACCGACGGGATCTGCGCCAACGTCTACTGTCACAGCGACGGTAAAGGGCGTCAGAACGTAGCATTCACTGCGGGCAACGGCTGGAACTCGGCAGCGACCTATGCCGACTGCAAGCAGTGCCACGGTAATGACGAGCAGTTCGGTCACTACTCCACCCATGCCGGCGAGCCGAACTACGCGAACGCCGGGTACGTCGGACTCCGGGCCAACAGCCACAAGAAGCACACCAAAAGCGGAGCGGTCACCTGCTCCAACTGCCATGGCGACACCACCACTAACGGCACGGCCATCAAGAGCGGCAGCACCACCCACATAAACGGCACCAGGAACGTCGTCCAGAACGGTACCACCGCCCAGTTTGTCTGGGACAACGGCGTCAACCGGACCTGTTCCACCATCAACTGCCACTTCGGCAACAGCGCCACCTGGGG
>NZ_JAHCVJ010000012.1 GCF_018476885.1 Geoanaerobacter pelophilus | reverse complement strand
CAGAACTCCGAGAAATCGTCTTCACTGCCGGACGCCTGGGACCGGTCAGGCAGTGCCGGTTGCCGGGCAGCTGCCTTAGTCCGGAATCCACCCTTGGCGGGCATGGCCAGGGAGACCTGTGGCGTTTTACGGCCTCGCGCACCCTTGGCGCTCCGACCACTGTCCTCTACCTTGAAGAACGAGACTACATCCAGCAGCCCCTTTGCCTGGGCTGCCAGCTCTTCGGCCGCGGCGGAGGTCTCTTCTACCAGTGAGGCGTTCTGCTGGGTGGTCTGATCTACCTGACCCATGGCGGTGTTGACCTGGTTGATTCCGGACGACTGTTCGGCGGCGGCAGCGGCAACCTCGTCCATCAGGTCGGTCACTTTCTTGATCCCGGAGACGATCTCCCCCAGCTTCTTGTCCAGTTCCTGCGCCAGTTGCACTCCACGGCCGGTCTTCTCACCGCTGTCTTCAATCAGAGTGGTGATCTCTTTGGCCGATTGCGTGGTCCGGCCGGCCAGGCTCCGGATCTCGGCAGCTACTACGGCAAACCCTTTGCCGTGCTCACCGGCTCGGGCAGCCTCTACTGCAGCGTTAAGAGCCAGCAGGTTGGTCTGGAAGGCGATCTCTTCGATAACGTTGGAGATGTTCGCTATCTTGGCCGATGATTTGTTGATCTCGTTCATGGCGGCAATGGTGTCGGCCATGACCACGGTGCCGTCTTCGGCAACGGTCTTGCTGCTGCGCGCCAGGTTGTTGGCCTCACGGGCGTTCTCAGCAGTGCTCCGGGTGGAGGCCCCCATCTCTTCCATGGCGGCGGTGGTCTCTTCGACCGATGCGGCCTGCTCGGTGATCTTTTGCGAGAAGCTCTGGTTGGCTTCGGAGATTTGGTCGGCGGCGATGGAGACCTGGTTGGCCGCCTCTACCGTCTGGCTGGTGATCTCCCGTAATCGCGAAACCATGTTCCCCATCGCATCCATCAGCTGTCCGGTTTCATCACTGCTCTTCACTTCAATAGCAACAGTCAGATCGCCGTCTGCCAGCCTGTTGCTGGCTTCTACCGCCTCCAGGAGCGGCTGACGGATCTTACGGGCAACAACCCATGAAAGGAGCATAATGAAGCCAGAGCAGACTGCAAGCACGGCGAGGATTGAGTAGCGAATGGTGTTTAGCTCTTTGGTGACATCGTCAACATAAATACCGGTGCCAATGACCCATCCCCACGGCTTGAACAGCATTATGTACGATGTTTTGGGTGCCGGCGCGGTTTGCCCAGGTTTGGGCCACATGTAATCGACAGTCCCTTCTCCCTTGTCCTTAGCCACCTTGACCATCTCAACAAACAGAGCCTTGCCATGAGGGTCCTTGGTCTCAGCAACGCTCTTCCCTTCAAGTTCTGGCTTGATCGGATGCATCACCATGGCTGTCTCCAGGCTGAGAATGAAGAGATATTCTTCGCCGGCATAACGCAGGTTCCGCAGTCGTTCTGTTGCCCGTTTCTGGGCCTCCTCAAGAGGGATTTCCCCCTTTGCCGCCCGATCATTGTATTCCTTGACCAGATTGAAAGTCAGGTCGATGACGTTTTTCAGGGCAACTTCCTTCTCGTGCATCAGCTTCCGTTCAATGAACGGGAGCAAGGCACCCATGCTAATGGCGATGATGACCACAATGGTCGCCACGGATATGCTGACGATCTTGGTAAGGATTTTCCAGTTGTTAAATGATTTCAGTCCCATGACAATCCTCCTTTGTAATTTGTTTCTCGAATCAACTGCCTGCAGTTGCGATGACACCGACCACGTCCAGAACCAGTGCCACACGACCATCTCCCATGATGGTTCCGCCGGCTATGCTGCGCACCTTGGGGGTTGCCGACCCGAGGGTCTTCAGCACCACCTGCTGTTCTCCCAGGAGTTCGTCGGCCATGAAGCCGAATTTGCAGTTGTCGTGATGCGTGACCACGACGATAGCCTGGCAGGGGTCCTGTTGCCTGCAGGGGATATCAAGCACTTTATGGAGACGGATTAACGGGATGTATTCTCCGCGAACATGGACAACTTCTCCTTTTTCTTCGATTGAATTGACATCTTTGCGGGAGGGACGCAGTGACTCGATCACCGAGGTAATCGGGATGATGAACACCTCGTCGCCGATGCTGACCGTCAGACCATCGATGATGGCAAGGGTCAACGGCAAGCGGATCGAGATGGTGGTGCCAACCCCCTTGCGTGTCTTGATATTGACTACGCCGTTTAATGCCTCGATATTCTGTTTCACCACGTCCATGCCGACGCCCCGACCCGAGGTGTCGGTGATCTTGTCGGCAGTCGAGAAACCGGGAAGCATGACCAGGTTATAGACCTCGTCATCGGATAGCCCGTTGGCAGTGGCAATAACTCCCCGCTCCAACGCCTTGGCGATGATCCTGTCGCGATCGAGGCCGCGACCATCATCCTGGACATCGATATAGACAGCATCTCCCATCTGGTAGGCGCGCAGGAACACCGTTGCCTGAGCCGGCTTATGTGCGGCCTGCCGCTCTTCCGGCGGCTCAATGCCATGGTCCACTGAGTTACGGATCAGATGAACCAGGGGATCGGCGATCTTTTCCAGCACCCCTTTGTCCAGTTCCGTCTCCTCGCCGCTGATGACCAGCTCGACATCTTTACCCTTGCTGGCCGACAGCTCGCGCACCAGCCTGGTGAAGCGCTGGAAAACCTCGCCCACCGGGAGCATCCGGAGCGCCATGGCCCCTTCCTGAATATCCTTGCCGATCCGCTGCAACTGGCCGAAGATCATATCTACCCGCTCAGAGTTCACAGCAAGTTCAGCGGCCCGCTCTTTCCCCTGGCCATACATCACCTGATGGAACATGGAATGGATGATCACCATCTCCCCCACCAGATTCACCAGGTGATCGAGCTTCTTCAGATCGACCCGGATACTGGTGGACACATTCTTGGCGAAAGAATCCGCCTTGCGGACCGCCTGCTTGGCCAGAACCCCGTTGATCTGCTCCTGGGTGACCTTTCCCTCTTCAAGGAGAATGTCACCCAGCTTCTTCTGCTTGGAGAGCGCTTCTTTGACATCGTTATCGCTGACAACTCCTTCTTCGACAAGCAGACTGCCGAACAGTGTGGCGTCACGGCTAACTGCAGTGATCTCGATATCGCTTTCCTCCTCGATAAACATGAAGACTTCCCGCACTGCCCGTTCATCGCTGCCGGTCTTCAGATGCAACACCCAGTGCAGCCACAGCTCCTCGGCATCCAACTCGGACAGCCGCGGCAGCCGGTCGATTTCACAGGACATGCCCTGAATTTCTCCCAGCTCCAGCAGTTCATCGAAGAGCTTTACCGGATCCATGCCGCGCTTGAAGAGGTCGGCTGGCGGTGCAAACCGGATCAGAAAGATATTGTGATCAGCTCTGTCATCGACCTGCGGTTCCGCTGCTGCCTCTGGCTGTGTTTCGCCCATGATCGCCTGCATCCGCGCCATAAGGTCGTGACATCGTTCAAAAGGAAACTCCTCTTCAGCAGCAACCGCAGCCACCATCTCCTTGATCATGTCAAGAGATTCCAGCAGGGTGCTGATCATCGACTTGTCCGGCGTCAACTCCCCCCCGCGCATGGCTTCAAGAATCTCTTCCATGACATGAGTGAATTTCGAGATGTTCGGCAAACCTACTGTGCCGCTTGACCCCTTGATGGTGTGGGCTGAACGAAAGATAGCGTTCAACAGTTCGCTGTCGTCCGGACTTTTCTCCAACTGCATGAACCCGTTTTCCAGGGTTTCTAAATGCTCCGATGCCTCTTCGACAAATATGGCGTGAAATCTCTTGAGATCCATGACACCTCCAGGGCTGCAAACTTTTTCACAAAGTTATCCCTATCCTTGATGCAAAGCTGCTGACTGCGTCAGACAGCTTGAAGCTCAGATTCGCCCCGAGACACTCCGCCTCTTTACGGGCGCTGATGAGAACCTGAATTCCTGCGGAATCGATCCGCTCCACCCGTGTCAGATCAAGTACCAGATCCTGGTTTTCCTGCAGCGCCGCCACTAACTTTTCCGCCATCTCCGTTACATTCGCGATGTAGAATTCCTCAGGAAACTCCAGTTGTCCCGCCATTGGTCACCTCCGATAACTTCGCTGAACTCTTGCACCGGCACTTTCGGTCACAACAGTACCTTTTTAACCACGGCGAGCAGTTGTTCCGGCTTGAACGGTTTGACTATCCAGCCGCTGGCACCAGCCGCCTTTCCTTCCTGTTTCTTGGCATCATTCGATTCAGTGGTCAGCATGACGATCGGGATGAATTTGCAGGCAGGCAGCGTTCGCGCCCCCTTTATAAGCCCGATGCCGTCAAGGTTGGGCATATTCAGGTCGGTGATGATCATGTCCACCTTCTCCCCCCCTGAAAGCTTACGGAGGGCATCCTGGCCGTCCACAGCTTCAATGACATCAAAGCCATTCTGCTTGAGGACGAAACTGACCATCTGTCGCACGCTGGCAGCATCATCAACGGTCAAAATCATTCGGGCCATGCCTTGTTACCTCCCTGAAGATAGTGAGAAAGCCATCCATGGCGTCAACAGCGCTTTATTGAATCGTCGATAGTATGGGAAATCAGCTCAAACAGGATGAAATCGATACGCTTGAGGGCTGACATCTCCTCCTCGGAAACCACAAGCCCCTCGTTGACGCACGCCATAGATACGGAGAGTTTCGCCTGTCCCCTGAATTTCTCATCAGTAGCAATTCGGCCCAAAAAACGCTCAACAGCATCCTGTGACATGGTTCACCTCCAGGCGACGCTCAGCATTAACTGCAAACAATTAAAAAATTCATCTACTCTTACCTATGGCATTGAACATACCAAAGATAAAAATTTAATATTTTCAAGATATTGCATTACATCAAGGAATAATCAACCGTCCCAATCAGGGACAATCGAGACGATACGGGACACTGTCGGTAGGGTATTTACTCTGGGCGGCTTGACTAGAAGAAATGGCTCTCTACAATGGTAACAACTGTCCCATTTCAGGACATTACAGTGACATCAAGTGAGAGCAAGTTATGCCTAACAAACGGATCCTGATAGTAGACGATGAGGAATTCACCCTGCTAAGCCTCAAGAGCCAACTGCAGCAGCTCGGCTATGAGGTATTTTCTGCTGCCAGCGGTGAAGAGGCCTTGCTGCTGCTGGAATCACAAGCTGTGGAACTGGTGATTACCGACCTTGTCATGCCGACAATAGATGGAGCCCTGTTCATGCAGGCGGTCCATGAGAGCCGTCCGTCTCTGCCATTCATTGTAATGACGGCAAAGGGAAGCATCGAAAATGCAGTGGAAACGATTCGCAAGGGAGCCATTGACTATCTGGAAAAGCCGATTAATCCTCTGACTTTTGATTTGGTGGTGCGTCGGGCCCTGGAATTCGGGAGGCTTTCCTGCGAAAATGAGCAGTTGCGCAAGAACTACGGTGAGAGCTTCAGTTTCCAGGATATCATCACCCAATCCCCGACCATGCGAACAGTGCTGGAACTGGCGGCAAGAGTAGCTGCATCGCCACGATCAACCATCAGCCTCTATGGCGAAAGCGGCGTCGGCAAAGAGGTGCTGGCCAGGGCGATTCATAGCGCCGCGGGGAGAATCCCCGGCAAATTCGTGGCAGTAAACTGCGCAGCTATCCCCGAAACGCTCCTGGAGAGCGAACTGTTCGGCCATGTCCGCGGCGCCTTTACCGGCGCCGACCGGGATAAGGAGGGGAAATTCGGCCTGGCTCGTGGCGGCACCATGCTTCTCGATGAGATCGGTGATATGCCGCTGTCGCTGCAGGCCAAGTTGTTGCGGGTGCTGGAGGAAAAAACCTTTGAAAAAGTAGGATCAAGCAAACCTTTGGCTGCTGATTTCCGGGTGATCGTAGCCACCCATCATAACCTTGCTGAACGAGTGCGCAATGGTACGTTCCGCGAAGATCTGTTTCATAGAATAAATGTCGTTCCGATCTCTATCCCTCCGCTACGCGAGCGCCGGGAAGATATCCCGCTTCTGGTGGAGCATTTCATCGGCTTCTTCCGCAAGCACTTGGGTAAAACCCTGCCAGGGCTCTCCAAGAAAGCTATGGACCAGCTCGTCGCCTATGACTGGCCGGGAAACATCCGCGAACTGCGCAATGTCCTCGAATATGCTTCCATCGTGGTCTCCGACGAGCTGATACGGCCAGAGCACCTTCGCCTGCCGATGGCTAAAACCTTGCCGGGCAATGCGTCAAAGGATATCATCGAATACTGCGTCGCTCTGAGCCCCGAAGAAATTTCTCTTGATGCCATCACCGGCATAATTCTGGATAGGACCCTCCGCAACTGCGGTGGCAATAAGACCAAAGCAGCACAAATCCTCAAGGTAAACCGCAAGATCTTCTACCGTTGACGGCACTTATTCCGCTTCAGCTATGTTTGAGCCAGCCGCGTTCGGTAAGCAGTTGCCGCAGCGAGGCAAACACTTCGGTAATCTGCTGCAGTTTTTGTCCGGCCTCACTGAGATTGTTGCTTCTGCCGATTTCCTCCATTTCACCGGCCATGGTGGCAACCCCAGTTGCCCCCATGGTATATGCCGCTCCTTTAAGGGTATGGGCATAGTGCAGGAGTTCAGAGACATTGCCTTCGGCAATGCTCTGCTCTAAGGCTGAAATGTACTGGTGTGCCTTTGACACGAAAAACGGCGTAAGCTCTTTGACCTTTTCCCGATCGCCTTGGTGCCGTTCCAGCAATCCGGCTTCGTCAAAACAAGCAGTGAAAGCGTCTGCTGGAACTGTCAACCATCTCCCCAGGACTGCTCCCAGTTCTTCTATGCGCAGAGGTTTCGCCAGGTAGTCATTCATTCCGGCGGCAAGACACTTTTCACGATCACCGAGAATCGCCTTGGCTGTCAGGGCAATAACCGGGATATTGTGGTCCCTCACAGCCGACCCGGCATCGCGGATAGCAGAGATCACCTCGAATCCTCCCATTTCCGGCATCATGCAGTCCAGCAGCACCAGCCCGTACTCGTTCGCGATAAGAGCCTCCAGTGCTTCCCTGCCATTATCAACGACATCAAAAGAATATCCCAACTTCACTAAAAACGAGGAGGCAACCTCCTGATTTATCGGATCGTCCTCAACCAGCAGCAGTCGCCGGCCACACTTTGTGACAGTATCTGCTTCAGGCGCTGGGATTGACTCCGCCTTGAACGTCGCAGCGGCAACCTCCTCACCGGTCAGCTTTTCTAGGACTGCGGTGAACCAGAAGATCGAGCCCTCACCCTCGTGGCTCTCGACTCCGATTTCTCCCTTCATCAAAGCGACCAGTTTTTTGCAGATTGACAACCCGAGTCCGGTACCGCCAAACTTTCGGGTAATTGAACCATCAGCCTGGATGAACGGTTTGAATATCTGCTCTATTTTGTCGACCGGAATACCGGGGCCACTGTCACACACAATGAAGCGCACAGTAACCTCCTGCTCGCTTTCGGCATCTTTGCTCAACTGGAGCTTCACAAAACCCTTTTGGGTGAACTTGATGGCGTTGCCGACCAGGTTGATAATGACCTGGCGCAAGCGCGCGGCATCCCCCATCAACCACTGAGGGATATCAGGAGCTATTACCGATTGCAGTTCCAGCCCTTTTTCGCGGGCAGAAAAGGAGATCAGCTCTATGGTTTCGCCTATGGTTGACTGGAGATCAAACGCGGATGATTCAAGCTCAAACTTGCCATCTTCAAGCTTGGAAAAATCCAGGATATCGTTGATCAGTTGCAGCAGGTTATTCCCCGAGTTCTTGATGATCTCGACATAGTGGCGCTGGGTTTTACTCAGTTCCGTTTCCGTCAACATGAGTGTCAAGCCGAGAACGCCATTCATCGGGGTGCGGATTTCATGACTCATGTTGGCCAGGAACATGCTCTTGGCCCGATTGGCAGTTTCAGCAGCTTCGCGGGCAAGGAGCAGTTCATTCGTCCGCTCTGCCACCAGCTCTTCGAGGTGCTCCTGGTGACGCACCAGCTTGTCTTCAACTATCTTGCGATCGGTGATGTCGCGGCCGACTCCCAGAATGCCGATAAGTCTGCCCTCAGCGTCAAACATCGGTGTCTTGGTTGTGTACAGCAAAGCCTGTTGGCCATTATCGGCAAAGGTGACCCATTCTTCGTTGCTGCTGGGTTTCCCTGCTGCCATGGCCTTGCGGTCATGCTCGCGGAACGAGTCAGCCAGTTCCTTGACCACAAAGTCATGATCGGTCTTGCCAATAATATCGGCCTCGCTGGCGCCGAAGAACCTTTCAAAGGTTCTGTTGCACGACAGGTAGACACCATTCAGGTCTTTCAGCCAGATCAGGTCTGGAATTGTGTCCAGCAGGGTGCGTGTATAAATAATCGATGAATGCAGCTTCTCTACCCCTGCCCTGCCGGATTGCCATTTCCGGTAAGCCAGCCTGGCAACGTAGATAGAGACCAGGGAAAATAGCAGCGCCGCCATGACAAACGCTTCCTGTGGCCATTGAACCAAGTGATTACTTGCAGATTGACCAGGGAAATCGTGATGCTGATGCGGATAGAGAGACATTCCAACCAGCAGATAAACAAACAGGTTGGCAAAAAAAACACCGATTGCCAGGCGAGAGATAAAAGTACGTGGCGCTGTCATGCCATCCATTGCATATCCGTAAAACGACATAATGAAGTTTTATCATTATAGCAACTATTGCCAGGAAAGCACTTTATGCATGCCAACGCCGAGCGGCGGACATAATAAGAGGATGGTTATAGCGTGGCGTATCTGAGGTGATATGCTGCGACGAAGGCTTGAGGTAAGTCCTGACATGCTAAAAATCATAACGCAGATGATTCCTGTAGGTATCGGCAACGGCAACGACATCATCGACAATGACGCGTTCTTCACTGGTCGGAATGACAAAGGTTCTCAGTAATGAGCCTTCACCGGTAAGTTCCACATCTCCCTGCTCCAGTTGAACAGTGCGATTCAGCTCCCGGTCAAATTGTATCCCGAAGCACTCCAGTCCATGCAGCGTCATCTCCCGCGTTAGCCATTCCGACGCACCTGTACCGGCACTAAAAACGAGGCCATCCAATGGCCCGATAACCGCAAGATAGGCCCCGATGTATTTCCTGATACGGTAGGTTTCCATCTCCAGGGCTAACTTGCAGCGATTATCACCAGCCAATACTGCCTGCAAAAATAACTGCCGTTCCAATCGCTGCCCGGTGATACCGTAAATACCGCTTTTGTGATTGAGGACCTGTTCCATTTCCTGCGGTGAAAGGTCCATCTCCTGCATTATAAAGGCAGGGATGCCGGGATCGATATCGCCGCACCGGGTCTCCATGACCGCTCCTCCAAGTGGAGTCATCCCCATGCTGGTATCGATGGAGAGGCCATTTCTGATAGCGCACAGCGATACCCCACGGTCGAGGTGAATGGTGATCAGATTGCAACTATCGGCCGACTTGTTGAGAAGTACGGCTGCCCGTCGCGAAAGATAGTAGTGCGACGGGCCGTGGAACCCATAACGACGGACCCCATAATTCTCGTGCCATTCGTAGGGCAGCGGATAAAGGTAGGCATGCTCGGGCATGGTGCTATGGAAAGCAGTATCGAAAACTGCCACATGAAGGATATTGGGCAACTGCACCATTGCCGCCTCGATGCCGGCGATGTTGGGGGTACAGTGCAATGGCGCCAGATGTTGCTGCTTCCGGATAACGCTGAGAACATGGCTATCAATCTGCACCGAGTGACGGAATTCTTTGCCACCATGAGCAACCCGGTGACCAACAGCAGAAATTTCCCCGACATCAGCGATGATGCCGTGCTGCGGGTCGGTCAGGGCAGCAATGAGCGCGGCTATAGCGCCTTGGTGATCGGCGTTGTCGATTTCCACAAGGTATGGTGCCAGACCGGGAATTTTCTGACAAAGACATGAACCGCCAAGGCCCACCCGGTCCACCGTCCCCGATGCCAGCACACTCTTTCCCTCCCAGGTAAAGAGGTGGTATTTTATCGAATGACTCAAGCAATTAAGTGTCAGAATTTTCATGATGTTTTGCGCTTGTTAGAGGAAGATTGCTGCTTGATGCCATCCTCTGACCCTTTGCATTTAATGAAGTCATTGCCCCAAAGACTGTCCGGCGATAACACAGGGCAATCATGCCGATCATGAGAATGAGATGTACAGGCACTGCAGGGTGCGACCGTTCATTGCTTGCCCCGCATCCGGACCTCACTTACCGCTAATTCCAAGGTCTTGATGAACTGTCCGAACCGGTCAATCTCGCTGTCGCTGAAGGGGCTGAGCAACTCCTTTTCGAGCTGTGTGACAATCTCTCGTATCCGGGCTACAACGATTTGACCCTCGGTGGTCAGCGTGAGCTGCTTGGCGCGCCGGTCTACACCATCTTCCGAACGCTGGATCAGTCCCTTTTTCACCAGGGTGTCGATGAGGCGAACCAGGGATGGCCCTTCAATGCCGATGGACGCAGCCAGATCCTTTTGGCGTACGCCGTCGCCAAGCAGGTGAAGATGCAGCAGTGGCCGCCAGGTAGCATCGGTCAGGCCGACAGCCTGAAACTCACTGTCCAGCACCTGACGCCAGCGCCGTGTCAGAAGCCCAAGGTGATAAAGCAGGTTAATGCGCTCAATTTTTGTATTGGCTATAGGCATGCCAAATAGATAGCATACTAACTATTATATTACTATCCTTTTTAGATAATGCCCGTTTTTCACTACCAGTACAGGGTTTCTTGAATTGCCAAGGTTCATGCGATAAGGTTTACAGTGTAATGTTCAGAAAAATCGCGAATAAGGATGGCGCCCTATGACCAGGCTGTACACACTGATAACCACCGTGGGCTTGCTAACGCTTGCTATCCCCCCGGCTCTTGCCGATGACAGAGACACCTTGAGATGTGGTGCTGCAATTATCTCCATTGGCAGTACCGCTGGTGAAGTGCTGAATAAGTGCGGCGAACCTGCTTCTGGATCACAGAGGGAGGCTGTTACCATTAACGGCAATCGACAGTACCGGACCATCATCACCAATGATATTGAGGACTGGATCTTCAATTTCGGGCCGAACCAGTTTCAGTATCAGATAACACTCAAAAATGGCCGGGTCAGACACATTCAGAGCCTGGGGAAAGGCTATTAAGCAGATCTATTCATGAACATTTACCCTTCAATCAACACTTAATGAGGAGTAGAATATCCTTAGAAGCTGAATGTGGTGTTGAAAGGAGAAATGTCATGGAAAAACCCAATATTGGATGTTGGTTCGAGATATACGTGCAAGACATGAAGCGAGCTAAGGAGTTTTATGAGTCGGTCTTTCAGCTCAAGTTGGAGCGTTTGAACAGTCCGGACCTGGAGTTGTGGGCCTTCCCCATGGAAATGGGCAGGTGGGGAGCTGGTGGGGCATTAGTTAAAATGGAGGGGGTATCTTCAGGTGGCAACAGCACCATAATTTACTTCAGCTGTGACGACTGTGCCGTTGAGCAGGCTCGGATAATTGCTGCAGGGGGGAAGATCCATCGCGAAAAATGGTCTATCGGTGAGTATGGTTTTATTGCGTTGGCCTATGACACCGAGGGCAACATGATTGGCTTGCATTCTCTGAAATAGCACTGGGCTAAGCCTTGATTTCATGCTCAGCATTGAGTTAACCAGTGACAAAAAATGCCCCTGTGCAGGAGGGGAGCACAGGGGCGAGAAAGGAGGAAGATTGTTGTATCAACTATCTTCCTGTTGTCTTTTTATAAGCTAAAACAGTGCCAAGTTATTATCATTGATTTATAAGGACTTTTTTAACATGTGTGTCCAATAAATGTATTGGCTCTGCACATGCCTGGATGAAATTCAAACAGCTTAATTATTATGTGACTTGGAATCGAGCTGTGCATCGTCCTGAGTTGCCAATAATAACAGATTTATGATGTTCTGGATTCTTGATTCATTGAGCACGTCTTATTGTAAAGTGCAAAATATTACGATGCAGTTCGTTAAGATGTTGTACCATCATTTTTATAAGAGTTTTTTTCTCAGGTATAATATTTAATTTATTCTTGAAATCATTAGCAGCTATCCTCAATACCAATTCCGTACAGGCACCAACTTTATCCGATTCAATATCTTCTTTCACAGCTACCATTATTAATTTCAAGTTTTCAAGCGTCACTAAGTCTTTTTCAATATCTGACTTATATTGCTCATTGGTGGTTTTATCAAGGTGTTCGATAAGCACTTGCTTTATTTCATTGCAGGTAGCGCTGATACTGTCGAGTTGCTTGTAATCAGAAACTAAGTTTTTAGAATTCATCCGGCGATCCCTCTTTTATTGAATTGTAAGGCTATTCTTTATTGGTCTTAGCAGGCAGGATGCTTTAACTTAACTCCGAAACTGAAGTTTTAACATTTACAGCCAGTACTTGGGAAGTTTAGAGGAAGGGTTTTTTCTCTCTTAAGCCAGCCATTTCCTTACTTACACCCAACAGCAACACAACAAGTTCTTTTATCGTGCGCTGAACTCATGCTTGCCATTTTATGGAAATAAGATCCGTCTCACCAAATACACTTTTACTATACACCATAATCCAACAATGTAAAAACCCCGGATTCACAAAAATTAATTTACAAGGGGCATCAAAGTAAATTTTCAGCACTCAAGCCTGACATATTTTTTTATGCTATTCCTGCCGTTATTTCTCTTTATGTGTGCTGCTCTTGCACCTCAATAACAGAGTATTTCTGTAGGGCAGTGTTGCAAATTTCACGACTGGTAAAAGAAAAGGGACTTAAGCTATTAAGCTTAAGTCCCTTAAATTATTTGGTTGCGGGGACAGGATTTGAACCTGTGACCTTCGGGTTATGAGGGCTTGGGGAGCCCTCCCGATTAGTTGAGCATTTTCAGTAACTTGCAATAATTACGTCGAGTTACCTGACCTGAATCATTGAGACATGTTATACATATTTACCATGTTTTCCAGAAAATAAGGTACAAAAAAAGCACAGATTGTTAATGAATTTGATATTCAATCTGTGCTTTTCATGAAACATTTTATCGTTTAGATTGATGTAAGATCCCCATCGACTAAAGAGGCAATTCGGATTGCCCGATGGTTTCTAAAGTCGTTATCAGATCCCAAGATTTAAGTGTCCATTTTTCCCGGACACTCTGTAGAATTGCAAGCACTTCGCCGTATGCATACACATAACCACGCGTTGTAAAGAAATAATCCGGATCCGTCTCCATTATGCCAGACTTGTCAGCGTCGATCAGATCAGCCTCTTCCACGTACATGCAGTCAATCAAATAAGTTTCAAGGTAGTCAATCGGTGCGTCGTTATCGATGCAATCCCAAATTAGATTGAACGCCCTCTCAAGCGATTTGTCCCAAGAACTGAATTCGATCATGTTCCGTTTCACAGTCAATGAATCTCTGACCTTTTCTGCATATCCCTCGTAACCTTTCTCTCTCAAGTCTTTCACTTTCTTGAGGGTTTCCACAAGAACAAGCTCTCTCTTTTTCATCTTCACTCTCCCCTGTTACTAAAATGCCCGGCAATAATAACTGTACAGACTTGCAACAGGTGAGAATTTCATTTACCAAGAAGTTGTCCGGAGACAATTAAGTCCTTACATTGACAATAAAGTTCTTACCTTTCTAATCTGATCCCCAAATCCTGAGATAATAAAGTCCCTTTATTCCTCATGAAATAAGCAACCTCCATCCCGCTTCACTCTGCGGCAAAACTGCGGAAGAACCATCGCTTCATTACTTCCACAGCCAGCAGACAATGGACTCCATGCATCGAAATATCTTCGACAGCATGACCACGATCTATAAAGAACGTTAAGCAACAACATGAAGAACGACTCACTGATTAACCCGTTAGCGGGTTGCTGTTGTAGCGATAATCATCTATATCTTAGCGTGTTGGCTGTGACGGTCCACGAATCACCTCTGAAAAACTATCGGGTCGCACCCAACGCCTGAATGCCTTACGAATTTCCTGAGAGGTAACTTTTTGATAACGCCTGGCAGCACTATATGGCTCATCAAGAGGCAGTCCATTTCGAACGAGGTGCAACAATTCACCGGCAATCCCTTGTGTGCTGCTACCAGAAAGAGCCAACTGATTGAGCATGAGTTGCTTTGCCTGATGTAGTTCCGCGTCAGTGACCAGCTGTTTTTGCATCAAGGATAATTCTCTTTTTATTAAGGAACGAGCCCTATGAATTTTGGGTGCATCTGAACCGAATATGATACTTAATACTGATCTGGTTTTACTGGCTTCAAGAGAAGAGTCGACGTTATAAACTAGCCCGGTTTTCTCGCGCAACTCCCGGTAAAGGCGGGTTGCGTAAAATCCTCCCGACAATACATGCATGCCCACCTGAAATGGGTAGAAATCCTGGTCCTTGCGTTTCAATCGCAGGGTCTCCGACAACTCCACCTCAGCCTGTACTCTGGAGGGGTCCGGCACCAAAATTGATCCACTCCTGCTGTCCGGTACTGACGGTAGATCAATCAAAGGTTTTGGGCCGGTGGCTTTCCACATTCCGAAATACCTAGAGATAGTTTTCCTTGCCTCGTCCGCTCCTATGTCACCTACTATAACAATCGTTGTCATATCAGGACGAAAAACCGTACGATAATAAGACGTCACATCATTCAAAGTGAGCGCAGCAACCGATGATGAAGTGGCATGCCGCAAGACGGGGTCGTTTTTGGGATACAGGAGTTTCTTCATCGACTGTCCGGCAACCCACGCAGGGCTTTTTAGCAAGCCAGTCAACTCACCGGACAATTCCTGACGTACAATGTTAAATGCATCGATTGGAAACAAGGGGCGCAGAAGGTTATCAGCAAGCAGCTCGACTCCCCGGTCAAAATGAGATGACAAAGCCTGAAGCGAGAAACTGGTCCCGGCCGAAGCATCTGCCGCAATGTCGTCATATCCCTTTAATAGGTCGATTCGACTCAATGACGTGGTCCCATATGAAAAAAGCTCGTTCATGACAGAGTCTACGCCTTCCTTACCTTCTGGCACCTGAATCTCCGGCCTTGTTCGCACCATTCCATAAAGACCAATACTTTGACTCGACCTGATTGTACGGACTATGACTCTCAGGCCGTTGTCCAGGATGAAATCTGCGGGGTTCTCACGTTTTATTGCCTCAACATCGGGCAAACCGGAAAGATCTCTTGCCCACCTGGGTAACTTGATATGTTTCACGTTTCGTTTACTGAAGGCTTCTTTGCTCCTCCCTCCTTGGACAGTAACAGCTTTCCCGTTGACTGCAGGGACGAGAAGCGCGGTAATTGCACTATCGTTTTGCAAATATTGGCGTGCGACTCGGTTAACATCGGCTACGGTAACCTTTCTGATAGCTTCAATATCATCTCCAGGAGCGTTACGTCCTTCGATTGCAACAGCCTGTGACCATGCTGACGCGAGACCTTCTATGGAGTTTTTCTGGAATTCGGTAGAGGCAATTTCGTGCATTCGGGCTGACTCAACCAACTCTTCTGGCACCCCATCGCGAACATACCCTGAAATGATATTTTTGATTAGACCAAGCAGCTCTTCCCCATTACCATCATGGGGCGCTGTCACAACAACATACCCTGCAGATGCTTTCGGAAGTGGTGCTAATGCAAAATCGGCACTAAGCGATTTGCCTTGAGTTACCAACGAGTATAGTTCTGCCCGCTGACTTGCAAGGAGATCCGCAAGCAATTGACCTGCGGCATAATCAGGACTGTCGGAGCCCGGGAAACGATAGGCGACGACGGCGATTTGATCGGGCAAGTTTGAGTTCATGCGGATAGATGAAGGAGACAATGCTCTTAACCTGACTTCGTTTCGTTCTGGAAGCTTTCGGGCAGGTATGTTTTCAAAGTCTCTTCGAGCCGCAACGATGGCCCTCTGAGGATCGATATCGCCGACAATTATCAGGACGGCGTTGTTTGGCACATACCAGTCACGATGGAATCGCCGCAGCATTGCGGCTTTCGTCTTCTCGAACGAGGGACGGGTCCCCAAGGCATCATGTTCGTAGGGTGTTCCTTTGAACAACTTCTCAAGCAATTGCGTGAATAGAAGATACATTGGACTTGACAGATCACGCGCAACCTCCTGCTCAATCGCTCCTCTCTCTTCCCGCCACAACTCATCGGTAGCAAGTAGTGCTTTCATTCTGAGAGACTCGACTTTAAGAGCTGTTTCGAATGCATTGGTCGGTACGGTGCAGAAATATTGAGTCACGGTCTGCTGGGTCTCGGCATTACATTCGCCCCCCATTGCAGCATTGATGGCAGCAAGCTGGTCGGCAGTCATTCCAGGGCTACCTCTGAACATCATATGTTCAAGCGCATGGGCTGTTCCGGGAAAACCGTCCGGCGCATCATTAGAACCAACCAGATAATTGAGTTGAATCGTGACTACCGGGGCGAGAGCATTCTGTACGATTACTACCCGAAGCCCGTTCTCCAGTGTGATTCTGGTTACTTCAGCGGCGGTTGCCAATTGGATATTGGATAAAACCAGTATCGACACACACATTGCAAGCAGATAACGATATATGCAGTTCATATAGGTGTACCCAACTGTTTAGGGTGTTACTTGCCGGCAAATTATTCCCCGCTGTATTCAATCAGTCAATTCTGTGAACTCTACAGAGGATCTTCATAAGTTGTTGGGCTAAGTCTCTTGCGATCATGCTTGGATCAGTTATTCATCTCTTATTTGCTATCAGGCTTATGGTGACAGCGAGTACAGTTGTCCTTGATCATGAAGGCTTTCTTGCCATCATGACATCTCCCGCAATACTTGCCGGCATACAGCTCATTCATGGTTATCTTGACTGACCCCTTCTTCATCTTTGGGAAAATTTCAGGGTTATGACAGTCGGAACAGGTTAATCCGGCATTCTTGTGAGCTGTCCCATCAAAAACCACTGTTCCCATCGAGCTTTCCTTGAATTCCAGCGTCTTGCCTGAGCCAACAGCAAGAGCACTGCTACTCGCCATAACCATCATAATCAAACTTAATGTCCCGATCTGTTTATTCATGATAATGCCTCCTTGTGATGACTTCTAATTGAATGTCTTAAGAATATATTCGGCTATTGCCTTTGCTTCTTTGTTGGAAATGGTTTTGACATCAAACTTGGTCATTCCCGGGCCAGGCTTGCGCATCTTGCCAATAATGTCTTTTGCATTCTTCACCCCATTGGCTTTCAGAGATTCCCTGGCCAATGGCTTCTGGGCATTAATGATGTTTCCGCCATTGGGATGGCATACTGCGCAATGCTTCTCGAACTCTTTCTTGCCGTCTAGTTTTTCTCCTTTCACATTGTCACAGAATCCGGACGTTGCTGAGAAACAAAAGATTAGTAGCGTTGAACTTGAGATTATTGATTTTTTCACTTTGATTTCCTCCTTGCATGTTGTGTTAAAAAGACATCAACAGAAATTTGAAGAGTTTGTAGGGTAGAATCCGTTCATCTTTGCCATAATTGAAACGAGGCATCCGATGTATCTGCGATGCAGTAAAGTAGAGATTGCCGTCAGTGGATATGTCCATACTGTCCGGCCATTGAATCAGGCTATCCTTTATTATGGTGTCGATTTTGCCGTCAGGTCGGTAGCATTTTATGGCATTTTCCTCAAGAGCTGTTAAATAGAGGTTATTGTCAGTATCAATCAACATGCCGTCAATGGCTCCGGTTACTGCCACTCGTTCCACGCGCCCCGAAAGTTGTTCTTCAGTCAGATGGGTATCCTTCAATGCAGAAGTTTTGATACGATATAGTGTTGATGCGGTCAGTGCGTGGTAATAGAGGTATTCACCTGTTGCATCAATTGCTATGCCATCAGCATGTATCTTTGGTACATTGCCGTTGTCGTCGCGTAGCTCCTTTCCTCCGATCACCGGCACATAACCCGGTTCAGCCTTGGTGGATGGATGGCTTGCCAATCGTCTTATGCTCGTGCCGTTCGTCAGATCGACCACGACGATAGCACCCGCGCCGGAATCGCTGATATAGGCAATTCCACCATCCGGATCAACCCGCACATCATTGAGGTAGCTGTTTCGAGGAGCTGCTACGTCATTAAAAGGGATAACTCGCTCGATGGTGTCAGTGGCAAGATTAATCCTGACCAGTTTCGCACCGCCCGACACCACCCCCTTGAACCCTGGGGAGGCAGGATCGAGCACCCAGAGGAAATCGTCATTATCAACGACAACGCTCTGGACGCAGACGAAATGGGATTCGGGATGACTGGCTTCGTCCATCCCCCAGCGGTTCCAATCGTTGTCCGGATAGGGGTGAAGGGAGCCGTCAGGCAGAAGTTCTGCAACTGAATAGAGAGGATCTTTGTCCCAGCGGGGGAAGTTTACGAAGACTCTCCCAGTATGGGAGATGGCAACTCCAGTCACCTGGTCGTTGAAATACGGGTACTCGAACAAAGCTTCGTGTACAATAGGCAAGATTGGATTGGAACTGACCGGATTGGTGGCACACCCCCAAAGCGACAGGAGTAGTGTCAGAAAATAGATTATTTTGCCGGCTCTTACGTCCAATAGTAGGTTCATGGTGTCACCTACATTTTTTGGATTAACTCGTTCAACTTTTCATTGACCGTGTTAAAGCGCTCTTGAGTGGCAGAATCGTCCTTCCCCTGACTTGCCTTGAGATTCAGAAGGAGTTTACCGATGTCGTGAATCTTTTTACGGTCGGAAGGGCCGGCCAGAGAACTTTCGGCAGCTTTTTGCACATAGGAGTAAGCAGTATCCAGTTCTCTTGCAGACTTGTCCGGTTCTTGGGTCGTTACTTGATAGGTTTCGGCATACGCCGTATGCAACCGGGCTTCAATCAGGTTGCTTTCACTTCCGAGGGTAGTTTCAGCTTCAGACAGACCGGCTGAGACGTATGCCGCTGAGCGTTCGGCAAGAGCTTTGCCCTTTTCCCACGCAGCCTTGAAAGCCGATTCCGCAACCTTGCCTTCATCTGTCAGTTTCTTCTCAAGCTCTGATACTTCCGTTAAGAGTTTTTCTGCCTCTTCTCTCGCCTTTGCGTTACCCTCTGCTGCCACCTTGCTCAGATTACTCCTGGCTTTTTCAAGATACATTTTCGCTTCGGCATGGCGAGCAGTGGAATAATTGCTGAAAGCTAGCCAGATGTTCTGTTTTGCCTGATAAAGTGCGGAATTCTCTCTGGAGAAGAGATCCATGGTATACCGTTCCGCAATTTTCAATGCTTCATCGGCTTTCTCTGTTTTTTTTGCAGCTAGATATTGTTGAGCCTTGGTCACGAATTGTTGCGACTTGAGCAGAGGCTGCTCCACTTCAATAACAATCAGTGCTTTGTTTGCCAAATCCAGTTCTCTGTCTGCATCCAGCTTTTTGTTTTTTGTCAGATATTCCTTTGCCCGGTCTAGGTGCTTCTTTGCCTTATCGGTTGGAAGATAGATGGATGCTTTATTTAGGGAATCATATATCGACGGGAAGTCCTTCAGGACCTGCTGCGGATTCTCATATTCCAAATGGTTACGCGCAACCCGGATAAGGTTCTTCGCCACAGATGTAGAGAGATTGTCTCTGATGCTTTCAATGAGCCATACAGCCTCATTCAATTCGTGTCTGGCTTTTGCGAATTCCTTGCGATGAATATCGGAACGAGCCTGGGAGATGCGACGCAACGTGACGATTACAGTATTTTCTATGGTAGATTCAACCCGCGGCCCTATGCTCTTGTACGGCACGGTTTTGATGTCGTCCGTTGTCTGAGCGAAAGCTGAAGAGACTGAAAATATGACAAGAATCAGTGACAGCATTAACATGTTCGATTGGATTGTTATTTTCATGATTGCTCCTCCCTAGCTACTTGGTGTGCCAACTCCTTTATCCATGGCCGATTCATTGACTTTCCAGCGTCACAAAGAATGTCTGTTTCCCTCTTTTCAAGAGAAATAGTGTTGGTTGTCCTTCGCTTCTTTTAGCCACGACAGCATTGAAATCAGCCAGGTTTTTGACGGCTTTCCGGTTGACTTCCTTGATGACATCGCCCCGTTTAATTCCCGCTTCATCAGCCAGACTTCCTTGTTCTACTCCAACTACCAAAACTCCAGTTTTTTCAGTGGTCCCGAATTGCTGTCGCCACTGTGGAGTAATGTTGTCTACTTTCATGCCGAAGCTCTGTACCGGAGCACTCGACTGTGCAGCGATTTTTTCTTCAGTCAACTCTTCTACTTTAATGGAGAGTTTGACTTCTTTGTTTTCACGTATAACGGTTACGGGGGTTGTTTTCCCCACTGGCGTTTCGGAAACGAGCAGTGGAAGGTCGTTGGAAGTCTTCACGTTTTTCCCGTCAAATGAAACAATTATATCGCCGGTTTTTATTCCTCCCTTTTCCGCCGGGCCGCCACTGGCAACGTCTCCAACCAAGGCGCCTTTCGTTTCCTTCATGCCGAATGACTGTGCAAGTTCCGGGGTAACGGTCTGTATAGTTACACCGATCCAGCCACGAACTACTTTCCCCTTGTCCTTTAGCTGGCCGGTCACTGATTTGGCCAATGCGCTTGGGATTGCAAAACCGATTCCCTGGCCACCCGGGACAATGGCGGTATTTATCCCAATAACCTCACCCTTGAGGTTGACCAACGGACCGCCGCTGTTGCCAGGATTGATCGGCGCATCGGTCTGGAGGAAGTTGTCATATGGGCCGGAACCGATTACTCTGCCGGTAGCGCTTATGATCCCCTGGGTAACGGTTTGTTCCAGACCAAAAGGGTTCCCAACCGCCATTACCCAGTCGCCAACTCGCATCTTGTCCGAATCGCCAAGGGCCAGGACTGGCAGATTTTCAAAAGTGGAGGAGATTTTTATCAATGCCAGGTCGGTCTTGCTGTCGCGGCCTATTACTTTTGCCTTGTACTCTCTGCCATCAGAAAGTTTCACCTTGATCTCATCAGCATTGTCAACCACATGATTGTTGGTGATTATGAACCCGTCTTTGTTGATGATAAATCCGGAGCCCAGACTCTGCTGCTTCATCGCCTTGTCAGGGACATCATCAAAGTAACGTTTGAAGAAATCGCCAAAAGGATCGTTCTGATCTCCCTGGTCAGGTCCGAAGAAATGCTTGAATGGGTTGCCAGGAACTTTTACGGTCGATGTCGTCCTGATGTTCACGACCGCTGGTTTTACCTTGTCTGCGAGATCAGCAAATGATTGTGGGAACCCGATAATTTCCGTCTTTCCTCTGCTCTCGCAACCGCCTTGTGCAACAAGAGAGAGAATTAAAAAAACGGAAATCAGACTTGTATTCAGAAACTGTTGCAGAATTCTCATCTTCATAGACCCCTCCCAATTGATGAAATTATTATTGTGGTTATCTCCCTATTAAATTTGTTACATTGCTTAACATGCTGACAAAATCCAAAATACATCAACAAATTGCGTCCTTGGTTGTTTTGATTCTAGTAATGCTTGAAGTGTTGCTTTATCGAGCAAACGCTGCTCTACCTCCCGTGGAAAGAGTAATAGTCTATAAGAGTCAAAAAATAATGCAGTTAATCACCGGAAATGAAGTAGTACGTTCCTACAAGGTTGCACTTGGACGTAGCTCGCTTGGCCATAAACAAAAGGCCGGCGACTGCCGCACCCCGGAAGGTGCCTATACAATCGACAGCCACAACAAAGACAGCCGGTTTTACAAGTCATTACACATCTCCTACCCCAACCGACACGATCTGGCATCGGCAAAAAAAAGCGGCCGATCTCCAGGTGGCGATATCATGATTCACGGGCTTCCCAAGGGGTTTGAAGATCTGGGTGATCTCCATACCCAGAGAAACTGGACCAAGGGGTGCATTGCCGTCAACAACACCGAAATTGATGAAATTTGGCAACTGGTCGCAGATGGCACCCCGATTGAAATTCGCCCTTGAAACACCGCTTAGATTGAACATTGTTTATTGAAGGCGCTTTCCAACCTTTCCCACGTCTTTGGCAACCAAATCTTCCGTAATGTCTGTCGGTATACCCGTCTTATCTCTTAGAGCCTTGGCCAGTTTTTGCTGATCAACTAACCCACTAACCCCTTTTTGATTAATTATCTTTTCTGCCTCAACCATGAGGTCTCGAACCTCATCGCCATGGACTTCCAGCAGAACCCTGCCGTTTGCAAATCCAATCTTCACGGGTTGGCGAATTATCGTGACTTTAGTTCCCACCCTCACCTTCTTGAATAGTTTTGGTATATCCTCTGGATATAGATGAATGCAACCATGGCTGACCTGCCTGCCGATGCCGAAGGGACGGTCCGTGCCATGAATCAGTATTGTGCCAATGGAAAGCCTTAGGGCGTGAGTGCCGAGCGGGTTGTCATTGCCCGGCGGGACCACATCAGGCAGTTCAGGCTTCTGCATTTTAATGGATGCCGGTACATGCCAAGCTGGCGCAACTATCTTTTCGATGATCCGATACGTGCCAATGGGAGTCTCCCATCCTTCGTCTCCGATACCGATGGGATAGGTTATCACTCGATCCTTCAGACGCTTTGGAAAATAGTACAGGCGCATTTCATCAAGATTAATCACAATTCCCTCCCGCACTGTCACGTCAGGGATGATCCATCGACTGGGAATATTCACCTGTGTTCCCGGTTCGGGCAAAATAGGATCGACACCGGGGTTCGCAGCAACAATCTCGTTGTAGCCTACGTTAAATCTTCGAGCCAATTCGATAAGAGAATCGTCCCCCCTCACAACATGCTGGTGTGAATTGCCAATAATATTGTCGCGAAGCGTGTATTCGGCAGCTGTTGCACCTTGAACCAACAGTACACATAAAAATGTCGAGATCAAAATCGATTGCATCCGAATGGTCAATGAACTCAATGTCTTTCCCATTAGTCAAGGGGGCTATGCATCGCCCCCTTGATCGAGTCCGGATAATCACTTCTTTTGCTCAAGGTTGAAAAGCTTTTCCGACTTCTTCTCTTCTTTCTTGGCTTCCATTGCAGCAGCTTCAGCCCTTTTGGCAGCAGCTTCAGCCCGATCAGCGTCTGCTGTAAGTTTGCCAACAGCATCGAGAGCTTTCTGCGCCTTGGCGTCAGCTTGGCTGATGGCCATGCGCTCAGCATCCGAAAGACCCGCTGGCTTTGCCTCAAGAGCATTGACCTTTTTCTCGAGCGTGCCCAAACGCTCGGCAAGCGGATCAACCTGAGAGTGGACAAACCCTTCTGTTGCACACCCGCTGAGACCTGCTATCGCCATAAGACCAATAAATCCCGCAATGCGTTTCATGTCATCCTCCCTAAATCTGATTATGTATTTCTTAGAGACGCCTTAATTCTGCTACAAGTAACTACAGCAGGTTTCACGCCAAACTAATCCGACATAAAAGCATAACAATATCGAATAATTACTATTTAATCCCGTAGTATTCAGTACTATTTAACTGCAATATTTATTGCACAGGAAATGTTGAGGTGTGATTAACAAACATAACCATACTAGAGCAGCTAATAATGCAGTATTGTTTACAAGCAAGACAAAAGTTGCATGTTCCTGAGCAGGTCATCAAGGTGGTAGACAAAAGCATAAAGAGCATCAAGTACTGATCTGATTAACACCATGCTGTCTAAACGTACAAAGCCGTCCTAAATGGGGCGGCTTTGTACATAATGCACGTTCAATAAAGCAGAATATTTTCCGTATTGACCTTGTACTCTGCACTGAAATGATAGAATAGCAATAATCATATTAATTGAGGAGGCCATATATGCTGACGTTATCGACAGTCAGAGCAAAACTGATTTTGATCGTTTCACTTCTTTCCGTCGGCATGGTGATCATTGGCCTTATCGGCCTCGGTAGCACCAAAAGAGCCAATTCTGGGATGGAGGAGATGTACAACAATAATCTGGTGCCGGTGGTCCAGATAACAACTGTTCGGGCAAGCATAAACGCCATAGTTCGTGAACTTGCTTTTGCCGCAATCCACGACCCAGCCAACCAAGTCAGCAAACTTCACGATCATCCCGTAACGAACCACACCGAGAGTGTCGAAAAGGCTCTTGGTGAGATAACGAAACTCTGGACCGAGTACGAAAAGACCATTGACTCGCCAGAAGAAAAGAAACTTGCTGATGCGTTTAACACTACCAAGAATGAATTTATTGATAAGACTGTCTCTCCTGCCCTGGACAATATCAAGAGCAATAATTTTGGGGTCGTCAACGAACTCATTTTCAAAGGGGGCACCGCCCAGGCAAAAAAAGCAGCCGGTGATGCGCAATTGTTGCTTGAGTTCCAGTTGAAGCAGGCAAAGGACCTCTATCAGAGCAGTAACGCATCCTACCAGAAGATGATAGGCTGGTCGGTAGCAAGCATCATCATCGGAGTCATCTTGGCAGTAATTATCGGATTCCTCATCATTCGCTCAATTACAAAATCTACCAGAAGCCTTATGGAAACAGCAGCGCATATCGAGCAAGGTGACCTGACCGCTCGATGCAACATGAGCGGTACTGATGAGATGAGCCAGATTGCAAAATCATTTGACCAGATCGCATCGACATTCACCAGCAGCATCAACAATCTTACCGCAATAGCCTCTGAGGTCACCGCAGCAGCGTCGAAAGTACACATGTCTTCGGAAACTCTTGCTGCAGGTTCTGAACAGGTTGCAAGCGAAACCACGACTGTGGCCACAGCAGGTGAAGAGATGGCAGCAACTTCCGGTGATATCGCAAAGAATTGCCAACTTGCCGCTGAAAGTGCGTCACAGGCCTCTGAACAAGCCAATCATGGATCAACAATCATCAAGAACAGCATAGCCGTTATGGAGCGAATCGCACAGCGGGTCAGCGAGTCGGCAAAGACAGTCGGATCTTTGGGGGAGAAGTCGGAGCAGATTGGCGCGATTATAGGTACTATTCAGGATATAGCGGATCAGACAAATCTGCTGGCACTGAACGCAGCAATAGAGGCAGCCAGGGCCGGCGAACAGGGACGCGGCTTTGCAGTAGTAGCCGACGAAGTTCGTGCTCTTGCAGAGCGCACCACCAAAGCGACCAAAGAGATTGACACAATGATTAAGTCGATCCAGCAGGAAACCAAGACCGCTGTTTCGTCTATGGAAGAAGGAGTTGTCCAGGTTGAGCAAGGCACTCAGGAGGCCGCCCGCTCGGGTGAGGCGATCGATTCAATCCTTGCCCAGATCAGCAATCTCTCCATGCAGGTGAGTCAGATTGCCACTGCAGCGGAAGAACAAACGGCTACAACCAGCGAGATCAGCGGTAATATGCAGCGCATTACAGATGTCGTCCGCCAGAGTTCTCAAAGCGCTCATGAATCTTCGGTAGAGGCGAGTCGTCTCAATACGCTGGCAGAATCGTTAATGGCAGACCTCAACAAGTTTACAATCGAAGAAAATGTTGCTTTGAGCCTCAAGAAGGCCAAGAGCGCACATATGATCTTCACTGGCAAGATTCGCGCACATCTGTCAGGTGCGACACGTCTCGATCCAAACAACCTGCCTACCCACCTCACCTGTGCGTTCGGCAAGTGGTGCCAAGGAACCGGCAAGGAACTCTGCGGACATCAACAGTTGTTCCGTGAGATTGAAGGTCCGCACGCTAAGGTCCACGATCTTGGCAAGCAGGCTGTGCTTGCGTTTAACAACGGAGATACCCGCAAAGCCCATGAATATTGCGACGAAATGATCTTACAATCTGAGTACCTTATCGATATGCTGGATCGTCTGTCGAATGAAAATGTCTAATTTTTACAATGGAACGCCAAATACAGCGTCAATATCCGCTAGTTCGACGACCAGCACAAGCGACTGGTCGATATGGTGAACCAACTAAATGATCCCATGGAAACCGGCAAGGGCCATGCCGCCTTGAAATCAATTCTGGATGGGCTCATTCAGTACACTGCATCACATTTTTCCGATGAAGAGCGTGTCATGGCACAGCACAACTACCCTGACCTGGCCATGCATAAGAAGGCGCACGAAAAGCCCTTGCCGGAGTTGGTCCTTAGCAAGGGCTTTTGTTGAGGTCGTCAGGCTCAGATTCGAGCGAACCCTACCCAGCCATCCGTTATTTTTTCCCCCACAGCGGATCATCAGCGAATTGCTGCCAGATTCGCTCTTCCGGATTCTGTTCGTAAAACTCATTCTCGGCAAAGAAGAAGCGGTATTCAGTAACATAGTCGAGTATAACCCGGTAGGCGGCATTCACCTGTCTGATCATCTCCGACTCATTCGTATTGCCGGTATCCGGGTGATGTTGTTTCACCAATTCCTTGTGTCGGGCCTTGATCTCCTTCAAGGTTGCCCGCTCACCTAAGCCCATCACTCGGCGCGCTTCTTTCAGGTCGGCATAGGTCATGGCTTGATTCCCAATACCTGAACTACGGATGCCAGGCCAGTATGTCCCCGCCCCTCCAGCACTTCCCGTTCCATTTGAACAGCATGCACAAACTCCAGACCGGCAAGTTCCTGTTTCAGGTCATCCAGCGACATGAGCATGTCGAGGGATTTGGGGCCTCCGGTGTCGTAGGGGAGTTGGTCCTTGCTGAACGCCTCCAATACAAAGGCACCGCCAGGTTTCAGCCCCCTGACAGCTGCCTGATGTAAAGGAATGCGGATCGCTGAAGGCAGGTGGCAATAGATGGCGACGATTCCGTCCCACACCTCCGGTTCTATTTCAAAGGTACTCAAATCAGCATGTATCGTGGTTATGGTAACACCACGCTCTAAAGCCAGTTTCGCGGCTTTACGCAGACCGACTTCCGATCCGTCAACTCCGGTCACCTGATACCCAAGCGATGCCAAATAGACGGCGTTTCGCCCTTCACCCTCTGCCAGTGAAAGAATTCTTCCGTTCGGAATTCGGTCTACTACCGATACCAGAAACTCATTCGGTGCAATGCCGTATGAAAAACCCGGCTCGCTGTAACGTTCATCCCAGTTCATCAATCGTAGTCCTTAAATATCAGTTATTGTAATCGCTGTTTTCTTCGCCGGTGATTCGACCATCGCTTACCTGAAAAATCCGATCGAATCCTTCCACCATCCTATGGTCATGCGTTACGACCAGAATCGCCGAATGGTTCTCAACCGCGAGCGATTTCAACAGAGACATGACGTTTTTCCCGTTCTCGGTGTCCAGCGCTGCAGTCGGTTCATCGGCCAGAATTACCTTAGGCTTGTTGGCCAAAGCCCGGGCAATGGCTACCCGCTGCGCTTCGCCACCGGAGAGAGCCGTGGGATAGTTGTTCAGGCGATGCCCCAGATTGAGGGATTCAAGCAGTTCAGTTGCCCGGCTTTTTGCCTCCTGTCCGGAGAGATTGTTGATCTCCAGCGCAACCATGACGTTTTCCAGGGCGGTCAGAAAAGGGATCAGGTTGTGATGCTGAAAGATGAAGCCGAGTTTTTCCCGGCGGAGCCGTTTCAGGTCGATACCCGTTATCCACCCTTCATCGGCAACTGTTGCACCGTCAATGACTACCGTGCCATGGGTCGGCTCATTGATCAGGCCGATAGAGGTAAGCAGGGTAGTCTTCCCTGATCCTGACGGGCCGAGAATGGCTACCAGTTCCCCTGGTTTTACCTGGAAGGAGGCATCCGCAATGGCGGTTACAGCAGTCTCGCCTTTGCCGTAAATCTTCGTCAGTTTTTCAACTTCTATTGCATACATGGATTTATCCACCAAGTGCCTCCGCCGGCTCTACCTTGAGTGCTTTTCTGATTCCGACAAAACTGGCAATCATGCAGATCGCAATGACAATGACAAACAGCGCCTGAAGGTCTAACGCCTCCAGGACAATCCGCCGGGGGAACTTTTCGTACGTCAGAAGGATCAATACGTAACCGATGCCGTAAGCGATCACTCCCATCAAGAGTGACTGCTGAAGGATCATGCCGACGATTACCCGGTTCTGCGAGCCGATCAGTTTCAGGGTAGCGATTACCTTAATCTTGTCGAGGGTCGAAGTGTAGATGATGAGCGAGATGATTACTGCCGAAATCACCAGCAGGATGATCCGGAACAGCCCCAACTGCATCCGCGCCTTCTCGATCATCCCCTTGGTGAGTATCTTTGTCTGCTCTTCCACTGAGATCGGCTTGAAATGGTTCCAGCGGCTTATCCGCTCCTGTACCTCTTTGAGATCAGCGCCCGGCGACAGCCGTGCCACGACGGTATTTACCGTATGGGTCGATTCCGTGATGCCAGATATGTTCTGTTGCAGAAACTTCGCCTGTACGGGAGATAGAGACTGAACGCCGGCCAGATTCGCGCCGATCCGTTCCCGGTCGTTCCTGATGGCGTCGTTATCTTTCTTGAACTGGATGTCCTGAGCATCGGCAAGGCTCACAAACGCTGCGGGGTCGCCGCTTGATGACACCACCTTGCCGGTGATGCCGACTACCGTATAGTCATGGAGTCCGAGATGAATCTTGTCGCCGATCTCCATCTTCATCCCCTTGGCTGCCACCATCTCGTAATGTTTCTGGCGGATGTTCCTACCGGCAAGAATCATTGGCGGTCCGCCGAAACCATTCAGGTCATATCCGATCAGGAAAAACCGGAACGGCATGTTCTTCCGCTCGATCTGGATGGTCTGGAATGAGAGCGGTGATGCTTCAGCCACACCGGGCACCGCTCGTATTCGATATTTTATATCTTCCGGAATGCGCGAGTTCTCGGCAAAAGGGCCGTTGGTATTCTGCTGCACCACCCAGATGTCGGCTTTGGTGAATTCCAGTATTGCCAGTGCATCGGCAAAGAGTCCCCGGTAGATGCCACCCATGCTCATAACCACGCCAAGGAGAAGCCCAAGGCCGATGGACGTCAGGATGAACCTGCCCCGGTGATAGCGTATGTCCCGTATGGCGAGATTCATTTACCTCCCCTTACCTTCATGCCTGCCTGGAATTTTGCCATTTCAGGAGGAGGGGCCATTGCAACCTGTTCGCCACCATCGAGACCGGTAACGATTTCGGTAACGTTGCGCTTATCCATGATACCGGGAGTTACTTCCCTGAATGCGAGTTTGCCACCGTTCACCAGCCACACGCCACGCTTTTTGTCCTTCGTGACAATGGCAGCAGAGGGGAGTGACGGGGCATCTTTCTTCGTCCCGGTAACGATGTAGACATCGGACTGCTCACCCAGGCGAAAGTTTTTCAGCGGCTCATTGAAGGCTACATCGACTTCGAGTTCTTCGGTTACCCGATCGCTCTGACGACCCAGCCTGGCAACCTGCCCGGGGAGTTGATCGCCGGGCGAGGAACGAAGGGTGATTATTGCCTTTTTGCCGACGTTAACCCCTTTCAACTGCGATTCGTCAACGTTAGCCTTGACCCAGATGGTACGAGGATCAGCCAGGGTGAAGACCGACATCCCCGGAGAAACAGTTGCACCCTTTTCCAGGTCTCGGGTGATGATGATGCCATCCTGGGGGGCATAGATAAGAGTGTCCGCCACTTTACTTTTAGCGAAACCGACTCCGGCGCTGTTAGCGCGCTGTTCCATCTTCACAGCCTCTACGGCAGCCGTGCTGCGGGCGACCTCTTCCCTAGCCACCTGGCAGGCGGTATCATACTGTTCAGCCTCCAGTTTGGAGACCAGGTTTTTTTCGGCCAGTGCCTTGAATCGTTGAGCGTTTTTTTCAGCCAGGACCAGGTTGGTCCTGGCCTTTTGAAGATTGGCCTGTTCCGCACTTAAGGAGGCCGCTGACCGGTTAAGGCCGGCCTCGGACTGCTGCTCCTGGTGGCGGAAATCTTCGTTTTCCAGTTTGGCGAGAAGTTGGCCCCGCTTCACCATGTCACCTTGATCGGCGTACAACTCAACGATTCGACCGGTGATCTTGCTGGAAATGCCGACCACAACCTTGGCCTCGACTGTACCGTTGCCATAGACCTGGGCGGTTAGGTCACGTTTTTCAATCGTGACGATTTTTACTGACTGCGGGGCCAATACGGTCATCTTGAGCGCAATGCCGAGAGCGATGAGCACTACTGGCCAGATCAGATACTTTTTCTTCCGTGACAGGGTTTTCAGCAGTTCCATTGATCACTCCTTGGTAGCGGCAACGCCTCTATTTCCCGGTTGCCCGGTCAAGTCGGCAGAGAGCGGTGTAATAGTCATATTGGGCCTGTATGCGGGCAGTTTGCGCATCAAGTGCCTGGGACTGGGCATCGGTCACTTCGATGATGCTGCCGACCCCTTCGTGATAACGCCCTTCAGCCAGTGCTTTGCTTTCATTGGCTGCGACAACTTCCTTATCGGTTGAGAGTATGCGGGCGGACGCCTCGTTAACGCCGAGCCAGGCGGATTCGACTTCCCTGGTGATCTGCAGTTTGAGGTTGTTCTGTCTGGCTTCAAGGGCATTGATGTTTGCGTTGGCTTCACGCACCTGCTCATCAGACGAGAACCCTGAAAAGAGCGGCATGGTCAGATTCAACCCTACGCCCCACACCTTTCCGTCAGGCGGGAAGTCCCGATCAGCATAGCCGGCACTGGCCGTGCCCGATATGACAGGGAGATAGGTGCTCTTGGCAGTTTTCAGGTTTGCGGTTGCGGACATTTTAAGGGCTGCCATTTGTTGCAGTTCTGCCCGTAACCGCAGCGCATCCTGTTGGGACAGAGTTCGCTCAGGCAAAGGAGTCGAAGAGGCTGAAGGCTCAACCAGGGTACGTTCTCCAAGGGATGCTATCCCCATGGCATTGGCAAGTTCGACCCGGGCTATCTCCCGATTGTTTTCAGCACGGATAAGGGAGGTCCTGGCGGTATACAGGTTTGCCTCGGCACGTGCGACATCCACTTTTGCCCTGATTCCTTCCTTGAAAAACTCCTGTGCCTGCCGGCACACATCCTCCCGGGCCTTTACGGTTTCCCTGACGGCTATGACCTGCTTTTCGGTTGCCAGAACCAGATAGAAGGCGTTCTTGACACGCAGCGCCAAGTCCTGCCGGGTTACTATCAGGGCTTTTTCGGCGGCCTCGCGATTGCTGCGGGCCGCATCGACGGCGCCGGCTGTGCGACCGAAATCATAGATGGTCTGCTTCAGATACAGGCCGCCGATGTTCACTTCTGTTGCTTTGATCATTTCCTGGGCCGGAAAATACGAGTCCCCTTTGTTCCAGTCACCGGCGATGCTGATCTGGGGGTAGTAATTGGCGAATGCCTGGCCGGCTTTCGCCTCGGCGCTGTGCACGTTCTCCCTTGCTTCGACAATCTGGGGATGTTTTTTCAACGCAGTTGTCAGGGCTTCATCAAGGCTGAGCGTTTCCGCAGCGTAGCCGCGTACGGCTATCAGGACAGATATTGCTATGACGATAATTGTTGCTCTCATATGTTCCCACTCTCGCGATATGTTTTACCGTATTGATTTACCGGGCCATTCCCAGAAGAGAACTCTTTTGTGCTAATTCCGCCCCACCGGGGGACAAACCATCCGTTCCTGTGTCATGTTCTTCTGAATCAAGTCGAGAAACTTCTGCTGCTGGTTAGCATCGAGTGTCGCCTTTTCCTGAAGAATATGGTCAATCACCATTCCTTCGATCTCTGCCTGATTCTTGCTTATATCTGCCAAGGCTGCCTTGATAGCCTGACCGTCTGTGACATCAGCACGCATGAGATTGAAGAGGTGATTTCTTTTTGCTACGACCTCCTGTCGTTTACGGTCAATCTGGGCACGAAAAGGCAGCGCTTTCTCGCGCATCTTCTTTACCTGGCCCGGCTGTAACGAGAGTTGTTCAAACAGGAATTTGTCTTTGCGCATTTTAGCGCCGAAAGGGGAGACCCAGTAAGCGTTCTTCGTGTAATAGAAATAACCAGCCGTTGCGAGAACGGAGAGATTGAATATCATTGAAACTGCTAGGGCAATTTTCAGGAAACTGATCCTCATCGTCTCTCCTCCGTCATGGCAAGATACGCCCGCCCTAAAGAGTCAGGCGGTAAAGCCTCGAAAGTATCAAGAGAAAGAGATGAGATAATCGCTTCTCCCCTGTGATGAAGAGCAAAAGAACTGATCAGCATGCCGCCCGACATGATCCCGGCTGATATGGTCAGCACGAAGACGCCAACTTCGGCAAACCGGATGAATATTGGAAATAACGAGAACCCCTTCACTGGTGCCTCGTTTACCTTCTCCATGATCCTTGCCTTTAATGCTGATGGGGCGGTAAATCGCTGGGCCTGATTGAACATTCCTCGAAGGTGACGAATCTGTTCCAGTTGCCCTGTGCATTGCTCGCAGTGATTTAGATGCGATTCGAGCAGGTCGACGTCTTGAGCACCCAACTCGTTATCAATATAGGACCACAGATATTTACCGGCTTTTGAGCATTTCATGACACCCTCATTCAATTTAACGATCCATGTTGTTATTTGTTCCGTACTTTTTTCATATTCTTTTGCAAATCTTCCCGCGCACGGGAAATCCTTGATTTTACAGTACCGATAGAGACATCTAGGATTTCGGCGATCTCTTCGTAGGAAAGCCCTTCCAGTTCATTCAGTACGACAACTACCCGTAATTTTGCGGAGAGATTATTCAAGGCAGCTTGTAAGGCATGCATTGACTGTTTGGTGGCGTAGGCTGATTCGGGTGTGGGAGCCTGTGAGGGGAAACGTTCAATGTGATTATCTTTGTTGTCAGAGAAAAATAGGGATTGAAGGGAGAATTTTCTTTTGTGGTCGATGCAGGTGTTGACTGCGATACGGTACAACCATGTGTAAAATGATGCGGTCGGGGAGTAGTTCTTGAGACCCTGATATGCTTTTATGAAGGTATCCTGTGCGGCATCCTCGGCGTCCTGAGGGTTTTCCAGCATATAACGGCACAGGTTATAAATCCTGTCCTGATATTTAAGGACTAACTCTGCAAATACAGAGGTATCGGCATTTTTGAAATGTTCTATGACCTTGTCGTCATTCATTTAAGTCCAAGATACGATCAGTGTGTCCAGTCGATAATTGCCTGTTCAATATATTCCTGCATTCTGCCAGCCGATGTGGCGATATCCAAGGGAACCCATGTGCCGTCGAGAAAAACGGTCGTGGCTCCTCTCAGTACATAGTTGGCAGCATCCGCTGAATCAATCAGATGTATCTCCAGGTCAATCGCCTCACCGAAGTGAGCCTTCATTCTATTGGCCACACCTGTGGCCATAGCGCAACTCGTTCAACCACTACTTCCGGTGTGAAATACAATCATCTTCAACATGGAAACCTCCTGATTATAAATTCAGTTCTGCTCAATGCAGTGCAGGTAATGATCTGTCAAGAACCTTGATGGGAGCCATTTATATTCAACAGGACTGCTGCCAGGGGCATCAGTATCCATCGCATCACAAAAACCCTTTGAGTTCCGCCACACCAGGTGCCTTTCCGGAAAACGCGACTTTCCCGTCAATCACCAGCGCAGGAGTGCTCATCACGCCGTACTTCATGATGGACGGGATGTCCTGCACCTTAACCACTTCTGCTTCTTTTCCAACCTCTTTGAGTGCGGACTTCACGTTGTCATAAAGCGTAGTGCACTTGGCGCAGCCGGTTCCGAGTACTTCGATTTTCATTGTCCATCTCCTTTGCCTGTATTTGACTTGTCGACTTTGGTTTGCCGTTCGAGAGCACCCATAAAGTCCTTCGCCCGCTCGCCTCGTAACTGTTCGGCAAGTCCGAGCAGACCATCAGTGAGATATTTTGCGTTATATCCTTTGCTTCGCAGATATGCCATTGCGATGGCTGAGCGATCCTTGTGCGGGCAGGCAACCACTATGATCTTGTCTTTTGGTAGATCATTGATTCTTTTAGGCAAATCGTTCAGCGGGATATTTTGCCCGAAACCGGTGCGCCAGGCGGCAACCTCCTCCTTGAACCGCACGTCAACAAGCACAGCCTTACCGTTTAGAAGGAGCGGTAGCAGCCCCTTGCTATCGATTTTCATATCATCGCGCAGTTCGTAATCGAAACGACCGAGAAACGCCTCAAATTCTGACTCTGACGCGGATGCAACGTGTGATTGCAGAAGTACGGCAAGTAATAACAGAACGATCATAGTAACCGTATGTCTCATCGGGTCTCCGTGGATATTGATAATGTTTTTATCAGTTGTTTTATTTCCATTGAACAGCAGCGCCCTCTGGGGCTCAACTCTTTATAGCACCCAAGCGTGAAGGCACCGGTAGTTCGTCTTATTGCATCTATGTTGCGGCACCATCATGTATGGATGTATAGATAGTGCGCTTTCTGACGTTGCTGTACCTGCAGACCATCTTATATTCTCATTATACTCGACCCTCACTCAGATATTTCCTTTTTCGAACTGCATGCACAACTGCATGAACAGTTCATCCCTTTTGCCTTGGCAAATGATTCCTTCCCTTCTTTGAAAGTCAGACATGCAATTAATACCGCTCCGATTGCGTCCAGACTGCCAATTCCAGTCAACTCATAGCCAACACTTGATATCATTAATACAACTGACAGGTAGAGACACGCTCGTGAACATGCTGCATCAGCCAGTATGGCAGGTGAGTTCAACAGCATACCGACTTTGGTCTTCTGATGAATCAGAACCCACATGAAAGAGACCGAGACAAGTGAGACAACGATTCCCCATATTGTTGTCTCAGGCTTGTGCTGCTGATAGAGGTTGAGCGCTGCCGTCAGAATCAAACCGATTGTCAGAACGTAGAAGGCGGCGCCGGTGATACGCAGTGCACGCTGCTCGAATTCGTCCCTGCTCTCATTACCGTTGGCCCGGATCCTACGCAGCATATGCCAGACACCGATTGCAGAAATCACTTCAATGAAGGAATCCACGCCAAAGCCGAACAGTGCCAGGGTTTCATCTGCAACCCCAAGCGATATCGAAACACCCCCTTCTGCCAGATTATAGAAAATCGTAAACAGGGCCAGCATACTTGCAAATCTATAGTTTCGATCTTTCATGCCTGCTTGTGTCCTTTATAGAATTGCATTGAACAGATACCCGACGATGATGATTGCCGTAGCCACGATACCGAAGAACGTTGCCAGCAGAGGTTTCTTCAGCACATTGCTGAGTATGACAGCCTCAGGCAATGATAGCGCTGTAACCGCCATCATAAATGCCAGCACGGTGCCGATAGCCATACCCTTGGCAGTCAGCGCCTGCACAATGGGTATAACACCGGCAGCATTACTGTAGAGCGGCACCCCAAGAGCAACTGCTACCGGCACGGCAAACGGATTATCACGACCAGCCCATTTGGCAAGGAAGTCCTGCGGCACATAGCCGTGGATGAAGGCACCGATGCCAACTCCGACAACCACATACGGCCAGATTTTTTTCAACAGTTCAATGGTGTACCCCTTTGCGTAATCGAACTTTTCACGCCAAGACATGACCTTGATCTCACTATTGCCGACCTGCATCTCCCAGACGTAATCCTGAACATATTTCTCCATCTTTAACTTACCGATCACAATCCCTGCGACAATAGCAACCAGCAGGCCGGTTCCGATATATATCAGGGCTATCTTCCAGCCAAACAGACCCCAGAGCATTATCAGTGCAACCTCGTTGACCATTGGCGATGAGATGAGAAAGGAGAAAGTCACACCCAGAGGAACGCCTGACTCAACGAAACCAATGAACAGTGGCACTGCTGAACAGGAGCAAAACGGAGTGACAATGCCGAGCAGGGCAGCCATGACGTTGCCCACGTACTCCCGCTTATGTGAAAGGATTTGTTTGGTCCGCTCCGGAGGAAAGGACGTCCGGATGATGGCAACCACGTATATGATCGTGGTGAGCAGCAAGAATATCTTCAGGGTATCATAGATAAAGAAATCGAGCGCTTCGCCTGAACGGGAACCGGGCACCATCCCAAAGAGGCTGAAAACAATGTAATCTGCGAAACCTTTCAGCATACAAACTCCATGAGTATTTGATTATTTACTCACTCAATGCGACAAAAAAATTTACTCTTAGGCAAGTCCGATTGTCTTATAAGCGGCCTTGCGGATAAGTGCCTCCAGAATCTCCTCGTAACTCTGGCCTTCGTAGGCGACTATTCGGAAACTCGTTTTCGAGCCGGTCAGGCAGGAGCATTACGAGCAGTGGATTCATCTGCTGCGGAATTGTCTAGAACCTCTTCCAGTGACTTTCCGTTGAACAGTATCAAATTCGATTGGTCCATTTGCTCTTCGGGCAGTTTCGTTTCCGTGAAACCGATGGTGCCCCCCTTGTCGGCAAGTTCATTATTCAGTTCTGCTACAGCCTCTCTGACCGACAAGCAGGTGGCGGCTTAGCGGTCAGAGGTTGCCCTTCTTTATCGTAATGCCGCCATTCTATGGTCAATTCATATCATGCTTTTATCCTCATAAGTGCTACCCTACAACGCTTTGAGCACCTTGTGCCGACCCGATATCTCCTGTTTAACAATCAACGTGACCATGTCAACTACATCAAGAATCTCCGGATGCTTGATTGCGTAGTAGATCTTCAGACCGTCCTTTCGCCGCGAAAGGACTCCTGAAGAGAGCATCATGCTCAGATGCCGGGAGGTGTTGGACTGCTCCTCGCCGATGGCCGGAAATATCTCGCAGACACAGCGCTCGCCATCGCGCAGGAACTCAATTATCTTCAACCGGGTCGGCTGGGCCAGTGCCTTCAGGATGTCGGCGCGGAAGGTGGAAATGTCGCTCATGTATGCTCACCTTTTATATGATTGATTAATCATGTAGTAATATTCATACCAGTTGTCAAGCATTTATTTGGGCGGTCCTCACCAGCGCCTCTTCATACAGACTCAAATTTTCATGAATTTATGGATAATTCATAACCAGCCGAGACGTTTGCATGCACCATAAACAAGGTATACTCCTACACACAAGAGTTGTAACCCACCGTTAACGAGGTGGAATGTTGACAAAGACGTCGCTGCATATTATTATATTCAAAAATTTGAATGTCTATTCAGAAGGGAGCAATGATGCCGATTTTCGAATATTTGTGCACGAAATGCGGTCACCACTTTGAAAAACTTCTCAAATACGACACATCACATGCAACACAATGCCCTGCATGCGGATCTGGTGACGTCAAAAAGGAATTATCAACTTTTTCATCTTCAGCAGGTTCAGCATCTTCCGCGGCATGTTACAGCGGCGGCTGAAAGATTTAGATGACGCCGGTCTGGCGTTACGGGATATCGTGTACATAATGAGCCTCCGGATTTCCGACAGTAATCTGGGGATGGCAGATGAATGCTGGAACAGTTTGATGTACGGTTATCACAATACTTAAGGTGCGGTCATGACCTATAATGATCTGCAGGAAGCCCTTCGATGTATGGGCCTCGGTGAGCGGGCTACATTGAATGATATCAAGGCCCGACACAAAGGACTGGTAAAACGCTATCATCTGGACACCGGTAACACAGACGAATCTGAAATGATCCGCCAGGTGAACGCTGCCTACCAATTGCTGCTTGAATATGTAACAGCCTACCGCTACACATTTACTGAGGATGAGTTTTTCGAACAGAATCCGGGAGCACGGATATGGAAACAGTTTGCTGATGACCCGCTGTGGGGCAAACGCTAAGTACGGTTTAGGCACACCCATACAACTTCACATCTTCCTTCGCTGCGCAATGCGCAGTCTTTTCCTCCTGTAGCACCTAATCCCATTCTCTCGATTCTGGCAGATTTGAAAAGGAGATAGAAAATGAACTGGAATGAATGCTTCAGTGAACCCGGCTTTGCCTACGGAACCGAGCCGAATGATTTTCTCGTATCCGTAGTTGCCAGGATACCGAAAGGCAGGCTTCTCTCGCTTGCTGAAGGAGAAGGAAGAAATGCCGTATATCTTGCGGCACTCGGCTATGAGGTGACGGCAGTTGACGGTTCTCCAGTCGGGTTACGCAAGGCTGAAGAACTCGCTGCTGAACGTGGAGTCGCCATTAAAACTATTCTTGCCGATTTAGGTGAATTTGAAATTGAACCTGAACAATGGGACGGAATCATCGCATTTTACTGCCATGTCCCCTCATCAATTCGCATGACTCTTCATCGGGCAGTTGTCAGAGGACTTAAACCTGGAGGTATGTTCGCATTGGAGGCGTTCAGCAAGGAGCAAATCGGAAATGAAACTGGCGGGCCAAAGTCCTTGGATATGCTTATGTCGCTGGATGAATTAAGGGGTGAATGTGCCGGGCTTGACTTCATTCACGCCAAAGAATTGCAACGGGATGTTCACGAAGGACGAGGACATACCGGCTTGGCATCGGTTGTTCAGATTCTGGGTGTAAAACCGTAAGCAGAGCCAATAGTGCAACAGGTGCAGGGCAACCGGCTGAAGTGCAAAATCTGCATGTAATAATAGTAAACCCTGAGTCACTTTTTGTAAATTACGTAGTAGTTTCAATTAAATATGAAATTGGCACATTCCCTGATACTCCTGAAGATACGTACATCACATCTTAGGAGGAAATAAGTCATGAAAACTCGTATGGTAACAACAGCAGCAGTAATCGGGTTATTGATTGCATTGAGTGCAGGCGAACTCCTTGCGGCAGGCCGTGGCAATGGTGGCGGCAAAGGACAGTCCAATGGTACCTGCACCAGTCAACAGGCAGGAACCGGCTCTTCGTCTGCAACCCGTCCCGTTGGTTCACAGCGCCGCGACGGCACGTTTCTGACCACTGGTACAACGGCCAACGGCGCAACATCACGTCCCAACAATGGCAAAGGACTTCAAGACGGCTCACGCCTGAACACTGCCACGACACCGGCAACAACACCGTAGAACTGCACCTTAAAACCCGGCAGGGAACCAAACCTGCCGGGTACGTCAAAAAAGGATTCCCTGTATGCTGCGATTCGTTCTCATTTTGATGGTTGCAATCATGACTGTCTGCACCCATGAAGCAAATGCTTTCTGGTGGAGTGACACAAAAGACCCAGTCAGCGGACTGGACGTTACTGCTGGCTTTGATGTCAACACCGTCACAACCATGACTGGTTCCGTAACTTCGCCTCCTGAACGGAAGGGTGAGCAGAATCATACCTTGATGTCTCTTGCCACCCAACAAGGCACTGTTACAGTCATTATGGGGCCATGGTGGTACTGGGAACGACAGACCATAAAAATTACAAGCAATCAGGAACTGACTGTCACCGGTTCACGCGCCCAGGGGAAAGACGGCACAATCTACCTCTTTGCTCAGCGCATCGAAAACCGGAGCAGCGGAGAGTCTCTGACACTCAGATCCGAATCAGGTGTTCCGCTCTGGTCACGTAGCGGCTCAGGCAATCAGAACGGCATGCAGCAGAGTGGTGGCCCACAAAGTGGAAGCGGTATGCGCAGCGGTGGCGGATTCAGAGGTGGCAGAAGGTGATGATACGATACCTGAAAACGCTCTACTCACTGAGTTTTATGATATTCACCTGCGTGACTACTGTGTTCGCAGCGGACGTCCCACCCAAGCAGCAGAGCGCCTCAGTAAGTTTTGGCGCTGAATACGCTTCGGGAGAGTACGAAACCGGTTCAACCACACGCAGCATCTATATGCCGCTGATTGTAACTTGGTTTCCGACAGATCGCATTGATGTAGGCGTTGAGATCCCGTTCGTCTATCAGAACAACTCAAACGTCACAACCGACCTGTACCGGAACAACCAAATAGCTGCTGCGGCAAAAACAGTCGCACGAGGTGGTCCCGGGGGAAGTGGAGGCTCAACGATACAGCAGCAGTCCGGAACTGGCAGTGGTAGTTCCGGATCATCAGATTCCGCTGTCTCCGGCATCGGTGACATAATTCTCCGGTTTGGTTTAATAGCGCTGTTTGAAGAGAGATGGCTGCCTCAACTTCGGCCGTCACTTTTTGTGAAGTTTCCTACTGCCAACTCTTCCGATGGCCTCGGAACTGGAGAGTTCGATGCCGGAGCAGGAATAGAGGCATCAAAATGGTTTGGTGATACCTATTTTCTGGGTGAGGTTCTCTATATTTATCAAGGCAAGGCAGATGGTTTCGGTCTGAAGAATTATGCCAGTTATACGTTAGGCGCCGGCTATCAACTGACAGCCTATTTTAAGCCGATGCTTATGCTCAAAGGTGCCACTGCGCCATCAACATACTCGGATGCTCTTCTTGAAGTAAGGGAAAGGGTTCTCTGGTCTCTGAGCAGCACAACCTCTCTCGACTTGTATCTGTCACAAGGAATTGCAGACAGCAGCCCTGATTACGGCGGAGGGATTGCAGTGGTCTACTCCTTCTGAACATGCTCAAATACACCCGCCTTATAATCGGTGTTCCGTTCTGTTTCACCCTTATGGTGATCTGGTTTGCCTGGTCCGCCTTCCGTGCGTCTCCGCAGATTGCAGCCGAAAACCTTCGTGGCGCTGGTCTATCCATCTCTGCAGCAATCGAGCAGTTGGTTGTAGCCGATGCCTCACTCCGTTCGCTTGCCAGATACACGACTCCCGACATAGCATACTTCGCTCTGATAGACAGGCAGGGAATAGTCCGCTTTCACACCAACCCCTTACTCATAGACCATCCATATACCGGTGCTATTCAGAATAGATTACCTGACGGTATCTCCGAACAGAGAGAACAACTAGGCACTGGCGAAGAGGTCTATATCCTCCGAACGATGATTCACGCCGGCAGCGACAAATATCTTCTCATTCTTGCGCTTCACACCTATCGCGCTGACCAGGTCATTCGTCGTGCACAAACCGGCATTACCGTTGTATCGGCTCTGACAGTAGCGCTGTGGGGCGGCACCATTCTTCTGTTTTATATGATACGGCGCGAAGAGCGCCATCAAAGGGAGATGCGGCGTCAGGATGAACTGGCGCGTCTTGGTGAAATGGGTGCCGTCATGGCCCATGAAATACGGAACCCGCTGGCAGGCATCAAAGGATTCGCCCAAATGATTGAAACAGTTGCTAGCATCGAGCAGGCATGCACCTATGCGGACAAGATAGTCTCACAGTCGATCAGGATGGAGGCGCTGGTAAACGATCTGCTTGCCTTTGCACGTGTTGACCATACGGAGAAACAAAATGCAGACCTCACACAGATAATCATCGATTGTGTTGAACTGCTGCGCCCGGAAGCGGCGGATCATAATGTAACCATCGTAGTTGATGCTCCGCAACATATCACAGCCAATGTTACTGAAGACCGTATCGTTCAGATGTTGCTGAACCTGATAAAAAACGGTATTCAGTCAATGCCTGATGGAGGGGAAGTCACTGTCGCAATGCGGCAGAACAGAGACACTGCTGTTGTCAGCGTGCGGGACAATGGAACCGGGATTTCACAGGAGCGGTTGCCTCACATTTTTGATCCGTTCTGGACAAGCAAGGCTAAAGGTACAGGTCTTGGACTTGCTCTCTGCCGGAAAGTCGCTGAAGAACATGGAGGCACAATCACCGTTTCAAGCAGAGAAAATGTAGGGACGAAATTCGTTGTTACATTGCCTGCAGTAAAGTAATTCGGGAACAGAAACCATGACAGCAACCATACTGATTGTAGAAGATGATGTCGTTTTCCGCGAACTGTTGACCACCATTCTTGACGGAGCAGGTTATACCGTAACAACGGCAGCAGATGGTGGTGAAGGGCTGCGTCGCATCCAGCGCGAACGGTTTGATTTGGTGCTGTGCGATTTGAAGATGCCTGTCCGGAGTGGACTGGATCTGTTCCGTGTAACACGCAGCGACCTGAACGCGCCGCTTTTCATCTTTATCACCGCCTTTGGCAGAGTTGAAGAAGCAGTATCAGCAATAAAAGAGGGGGCATTCGATTTCCTCTCCAAACCGCTGAAAGACCCGGCAAGCCTGCTGGCAACAGTACAGAGAGCACTGGAACAGGTGGCGCTGGAGCGCCTGACTATATCACTTAAGGAGGTCGAACAGGCGGGACTCCCACCAGAAGATCTGATATTTGCAGGCAGAGCGATGGAAAGCGTCAGAAAACTTGTGCAGGATGTGGCCCGCACAACTGCAAACGTTCTGCTTCACGGTGAGAGCGGCACCGGCAAAGAGTTGATTGCCAAGATGATCCATCTGGCAAGCCCACGTAGAGCGGCACCATTTGTTCCGCTCAACTGTGCAGCCATCCCGGAAAACCTCCTGGAAAGCGAACTGTTCGGACACGAGCGCGGTGCATTTACCGGTGCGGCCCAAGCGAGGCGGGGCAAGTTTGAACTGGCACAGGGTGGCACCATCTTCCTTGACGAGATCGGAGAGATGCCGATGCTGCTGCAGGCCAAACTGTTGCGAGTTCTGCAGGAGCGGACATTCGAACGGCTGGGTGGATCAATTCAGATAAAGGCTGACGTGCGCGTCATTGCCGCATCCAATAGGGACCTTGCAGCAGAGGTCGCGGAGAAGAGTTTTCGTGAAGACCTCTTCTACCGCTTGAACGTGTTTCCCATTACCCTGCCACCTCTTCGTGAGAGGATTGATGCTATTCCTGCACTCGTACGACATTTCTGTGCAAGGTTTTCAGCATCGGCAGGTGTACGTCGCCCCATCGGCATCACAGCAGATGCACTGTTAACTCTTCAGCGCCATACTTGGCCCGGCAATGTCCGAGAACTGCAGAATGTCATTGAAAGGGCTGTTATTCTAGCAAGAGGCGAGATAACAGTCAGCGAACTCCCCGAGACATTGCAGGAACAGCAGCCTGCTGAATCATGTGAAGGGCTGCTCAAGCATCGCGAGAAAGAAACTATTCAGAGGACACTTCAAGAGTTCAAGGGTAATCGACGAAAGACTGCCGAAGCACTCGGCATATCTCTGAGAACCCTGCAGTACCGGATTAAGGAACTTGGATTGCTGGTTAAGGAAGATTAAGACGATAGTAAAGGACATTGTTACATGGAAGATCGCCCGTTCATAAATCGCATTCTGATATCGCTGGTCACTGCCTTTAGTTTCGTTGCCATGTCCTTGTCAGGCATTGCCGCGTTCATCGTCCCCCAAGGCAAGGTTGCCTTCTGGACCAACTGGACTTTTCTAGGTCTATCCAAAACCCAGTGGGGTAACATTCATATAACCACCAGTGTCCTGTTTCTGATCGCCGGCATTTGGCATACCTGGTACAACTGGACACCCTTAATGCAGTACTTGCGAGGTGTTCCAGATCGTATGGCAGTCAGTTTGCGTGATCTGGCAGTGGCCACCTTGATAACGGTATTTTTTGCAGTCGGTGCTGTTACGCGAACTCCACCGCTCAACTATATTCTTAATTTCAATAATTGGGTAAAGGAGAGTTGGGTCCGAACGCCGGCGGATGATCCGCCGTTTGGTCATGCCGAGTTGCTTTCACTCAAAGGGTTCTGTAAGAAAATGTACATAGACACCGGAGAAGCGCTGCTTGAATTGCGTCATGCCGGACTGCGGGTAACTGACGAAAACAGTACAGTTGAACAGATTGCACATATGAACAAGATGACACCTGCCAGCGTCTATCAGATAATCAAGAAACTTGAACGCCCTGAATCTATCCCCCCTGCTGTAACCATACCAACGCCGGCATTAAGACAGGTAGTCCCTGTTTATAATTCTGTCACCAGGAACAGGACTGCCACTCCTCCGATTATTAAAGAAACGTCTGAATCCCCTCGTTACACAGGTGATCTTGTGGTAGAACGGTTTGAAGGAAAGGGGATTGGCAAGAAGTCACTCACTGTCATCTGTCAGGAACTGCACCTTGATTGTGAAAAAGTACAGCAAAAACTAAAAACCAGAAATATATCCCTCAAGGATGATGAATCGATAAAAGAAGCCGCATCACGTCTGGGCATGGTCCCGATCGAAGTCCTTAAAATTATCCTTGAAGGTGAACTGATATAAGCCTTATCTGAGGAAGTAATAACATCTTGGCAGTTCACAGTAGCCTGTGACTCTCGATTGAAATTGCAAAGTCCAGTTCAGTCACGCCGACAATGAGTCAAAGGCCACCTGCCCCAAAATGGACAGGTGGCCTTTGCTGTTGAAGCAGGGTTACTTTACGCAAGTACCAGATTTGATCTGCGTGCGCGTGCCTGTCTGGCTCTGTGATTTTGTGGCCGCGAAAGCGGATACGCTGAGAGATATTGCGACGAGGGCTGCTGTTGCTGCAAAAACAATTTTACGAGTTTTCATGGGTACTTCCTCCTTTGCGGTGTGTTTGGAGGATATTTCCATAGAGCGTGCCAAACAGAAATCAGTCTTTAACTGACTAATTTAACTACGTATAGAAAATATGTATAAAAAGATACTCCTGCGTTTCAGTGCAGAATTTGTGGCTATTCCGATGAATCCGACCAAAGAAACTGACATGATGACGACCGGTATTCCGCTGTGAAACCGACCAGCGTTCCGGCGAAAGCGACCAAGGCATCCTGTAGTCGCAAGGCAGGGTTTATTGCCCTTTACTTGTTATAAAAATCCATGAACTGCTGCCTGAAACGCTCCTCCGGGTTTTGCTCATAAAACTCATTCTCTGCAAATGAAAAGCGGTACTCGGTAACGTAGTCCATTAATATCCGATAGGCTGCATTTATCTGCCGGATTATTTCCGGCTCGGTTGTAATTCCGGCATCAGGATGATGGCGTTTTACCAGTTCTCGATGTCGAGTCTTAATATCCTTCATGGTAGCCCGTTCTCCCAGGCCTAAAACACGCAGAGCCTCCTGTAAATCTGCATAGGTCATGGTGTTCAGTGCGTCCAGTCGATGATTTTTGCTTCCGAACCAAGTTTATTTTCAACCGCAACTTTGATAGCTGAAAAATGCGGGCAAGGGTATCCAATGGGAGTCCCCTTCTTCATGCAGGAAGCAAAAACGATGGCCTCTGCTCCACGGTCAACCATCATCTTGGCCCGTGTAACCGCCTTCTTGCCCGAGCACCCACCACAGGAAATAAATCCAATAATTTCGACCGGTCCAGTCCCTTCGAAAGCCAATGTACCTTCTCTGGCTACCTTGAAATCCATACTTCCTGGGCACATGTCTTCAGTCAACTGACAACGAATAATACCAACTTTCATGCTTGTCTCCCTTTACTGTGCTTTCTGCACCTTAATGACCACGAATCCACCTTTGTCGTATCCTTCGGCAATACTCAAGTCGGTTGGTTCACCTGGAAATAGAGTTTGCCTGTATGAGACTCCCGAAAATCCGGCATTGATAAGCAACTTCTCCACTTCGCTTGCCGAATAAAAGGTTGCGTCACGATAAAAACAGCTCTGTTCCTTTTTCTGGTCATAAACGCGTCCTAACTCACTCTCCCTGTTGATAAACCCGACAACAAGATTTCCACCAGGTTTGAGGATACGCCACGCTTCCTTAAATGCCTTGGTAATATCATCGAGAAAGCAGACAACCGTTACCATGACCACAAAATCAAAGCTGATGTCGTCAAACGGAAGGGCTTCTGCTACACCTTCCAAAACCTCGATTCCACGTTGCCGTGCCAGTTCCGCCATTTGTTGAGCTGGCTCAACGCCAACCGAAATACCAAGAGGTGCCGCAAACCGACCGGTGCCGACACCGATTTCAACACCATGACCGTTAGAGGGGATAAAGGCCCTCAATGCTTCAAGCTCCGCCTGATAGAGTCCATTGTTTTTATCAAACCAGGCATCATATGCGGCAGTCTGTCGGTCGAAAGCTATTGTCTTAGCCATAACAGTTCCTGACTACCTCACGGGCAGCTATCAGACTCCTATCAGGTGAATGGCTTTCTGAAGAGCAGCCCGTAATGGTACGGTGGCAGTTCAAAGCGATTCTGCTCCTTAAAGCGGAATCCGGCTTCCTTCCCCCATTCGATGCACTGTTCCGGTCGAGGGCGGATTTCCATTGCTGGGCCACGCGGTGTTGACGGGTCATAGTTCCAGTGAATCACCGCCAGCATGCCATTCGGCTTGAGCACACGCAGCGCCTCCTTCATCAACGCTACCGGTTCTTCATGGTGCAGGATATTGAAGAGCAACGCCGCATCCATGGAGTTTTCGGCAAGGCCGGTGCCGGTGGCCACGAAGTCGCGTAGCGTTACTTCCACATTGTGTACTCCGGCATCTCGGCACTTCTGCTGAACGACGTTTGTCATCTCCGGTTCGATGTCCAGGGCATGAACGGTGCCTGAAACAATCGCAGCAGCGGCCAGAGTGAAGGTGCCATAGCCGCAACCAAATTCAACCAAGTCCTGAAGACCACGGTCGAGACCAAACGTGGCCAGCACTTTGGCCGGTTCAAAAAAACCGTCCCACATTTCCTCATCCGGCATGCCGCTGTCACGAACCTTCATGCGCACCCTCACTGGCCAGCGCCTGTTCAAGATACTCCTGCATTCTGCCTGCGGATGTGGCGATATCCAGTGGAACCCATGCGTCGTTAAGAAAGACGGTTGTTGCTGCTCTCAGCACATAGTTGGCAGCTTCAGGAGAATCAATCAGATGTATCGCTACGTCTATCACCTCACCGAAGTGAGCTTTCATCTTATTGGCTACACCTGTAGCCATGGCGCAACTTGTTCAACCCTTACTTCCGGTGTGAAATACGACCAGTTTCAACATGGAAACCTCCAGATATAAATTCAGTTATGTTCCAATAATGCGGATAGAGCCAAGGCACAGACTTTCAATGCTGTTTCATGGCCGTCGTCACCACCCTTTTCAAAGTCATCGTCACGAGTGGCCATGGAATTTGTAATGTGAGCGAAACAGATGACTGGCTTGTTGAGGGCCGTGCCCATAGCTAGTAAGGCGGCAGCTTCCATTTCCACGGAAATGATACCTTCATCTCGTCGTGCTGAAATCAGCTTCTGTGTCTCGCGGAATGGTGCATCGGTTGTCCAGGATTTGCCACGGATACACTGGAGACCAGCATCATTCAATCGTCGGGCTACTGCCTCCAGCAACGGTGATGATGCCTGTGCATAACGCTCGGGCGGCAGATAGTGATAACTTGTTCCTTCATCACGCAACGCCTGCTCAATTAGCAAAAACAAGGGTGTCTGGAACTGTTCGGCAATGAGTCCGGCTGATGAGATAGTTACAAGTGCCCTGCACCCCAAAGCGAAGAGTTCTTCTGCTACAAGCACCGAGAATGATGCCCCGACAGTGCCACCGATAATCCCGTACTCTGTTCCGTCAACAGACCAGCGGTAAAGGCGAGTATGGAAACAGGGCCAGGCAGGTTCGTGTGTTGTTGCCCCAGTCATCAGTAAAAAGTCCACCAGTTCGCCGTCAAAATCTAATAGGCAACCATGTGGCACTGTCAGCGATGGTAAATTCTTCTGAAGTCTGGCGGCTTCCAGCATGTTGCCAGCAAGAAACACAGGTTTCTCTGTATGGTCGTGCTCAAAGAGAGGTGACTTGGTTTCATTTGACACAGCAAGCACCTCCAGAACGTTTCTCCTGGTCAATCTCTTCCTTAGTTTTGCGCGTGACCGGCTCACCTGCGGCAAGTTGAGAAAGAATCGTTGAAACGAGCTGGGGACGGCTCACGAAGTAACACCGTTGGGAGCCATCCTGGGCGAAACTCACGATTCCTGCATTACGAAGCACGGTAAGGTGCTGCGAGATATTGGACTGAGATGCTGGCAAAATGTCCTGAATGTCGGTGACGCATTTGATGCCTTTGAGCAGTTCCGCAACAATCTGAAGACGCGTCGGGTGGGCGATGGCCTTTAAGAGTTCGGCCCATTCAAGTGATGTATTAAAATCCAAGATGTTCTCCTTGCTGATATTCGAATATCCTAATATCAGCTCCAGGCGAAACGTTCAAGAGAAATACCTCAACTGCCATTCTCTGCTTATTGTTTAAGGCCAAGGCTTGTTCTTTTCTTTCTCATCGATTCACCCTTCAACTCAACTTTGTAGGCATTGTGCACCAGCCGGTCAAGGATAGCGTCAGCCAGTGTCGGGTCTTGCATGGCATCGTGCCACGCCTTAATGGGTAACTGACTGGTGATGATGGTGGCTTTCCGGTCATAACGTTCTTCGACGATTTCCAGCAGTTCCCGCTGGTCATCCTGTGACAGTGGCGAGATGAGCAGGTCATCAAGCACCAGCACTTCGCACTTGGCGATTTGCGCCATGAGTTTGTGATAGCGACCGTCATGCCTGGCGATGGATATGTCCTGAAGCAGCCTTGGCAGTCGCTGGTAAAGAGTTGTATGCCCGTCACGGCATGCCTTCTGCGCCAATGCACAGGCAAGATAACTCTTTCCTGCGCCGGTCGGCCCAGTGATAAGGATGTTGTGGTGGCTGCGCACCCATTGGTTCTGGGCAAGAGACATGACCTGCGACCGGTTCATGCCGCGAGCCTCCCTAAAGTCCAGGTCTTCGATTGATGCCGAAAGCCGCAGCTTTGCGGTTCGCAGCCTGTTTTGCATCCGCTTATTGTCCAAGTCAGTCATCTGCTGGTCTACGAGCAGACCGAAACGTTCCTCGAAGGTGAGGGATGCCATGTCGGGTCGTTGCATCTGTTCGGCGAATGCCTGCGCCATTGCCGAGAGCTTCATGGCATTGAGTTTCTCAATGGTTGGTTGGGTCAGCACGGTAGTTCCTTTCATTATCCGTAGTAATCCGTGCCCCTGATGTTGTCATGGGCAACGGTAAGCAGCTCCTGCTGTTTGGGTAGTGGCTTCTGGTCAAGATTGTTGGTGAGAATCGACTTGATGCTGGTGTAGGTGACCCCCTTAATGAACATGGCTCGTTCGCAGGCAGCTTCCAGCCGTTCCTTGCCGAACTTTTTGCCAAGGGAGAGGATACCCATGCAGGAACGCACGCCATGCTCAGGATAGGCACGTCTTGAAAGGATTGATTCAACGACCGCTGTTGTTGCTGTACCGGTCTGCGCTGCCCAGGCGATAAGGCGACCGGGCGTGCAGTCGGCATACTCCCGATGGGCAGGCGGCATATGGTCAGGGTTGGTGGTGTGTTTCCCCTTCACGAAGGAGCGAGGATGCGAGGCTATCCGGTTCCCTTTATGGAAACACTCCACGATGGTTGCCGTGTAACGCACCTCGACCTGCTCTTTGACCAGTTGATAAGGGACGCTGTAGAAATGACCCTCCACATCGACATGGTAGTCGATATGCACTCGGGCAATCTTCCATTGGGCATACTCGTAAGAAAGTTCCGGCAGCGGCAGCATTGCCGGTCGGTCCAGTTCCTCGAAACGGCTTCTTCGGGTGCCGTGAAGTTTCCTGAAGGGACGGTTGTTCAGCAGTTCCAGCCGCTCCTTGATGGCGGCATTGGCCTCTGCCAGGCTGAAGAAGATGTGGTGGCGCAAACCGGCCAAGATGAATCGCTGCACAAACTGGACACCGGCTTCAACCTTGGGCTTGTCTCGTGGTTTACGGACACGGGCAGGAATGACGGCAGTGCCGTAATGGGATGCCAGTTCCTGATAGGTGGCATTGATACCCGGTTCATAGCGGCAGGTTCTGGTGACACCAGAGAGCAAATTATCCGGGACCAGGCAATGGGGCACGGCACCGAAGTAGGAGAAGGTTCTGACATGTGAGCCGGTCCAGTCGGCAAGGGTCTGGCTCCAGGTAGCTTCGGCGTAGGTGTAGTTACTGGCACCCATGACCGCCACAAACACCTGAGCGTCCCGTATCTCCCCGGTGGCCGAGTCAACAATGGGAACTGTCTGGCCGCAGTAGTCCACGAACATCTTCTCGCCAGCCCGGTGTTCCTGACGCATGGAGAGGTCGAGCTTCCCTCGCCAGTGCCGGAATTGGTCACAAAACTGGCTGTACTGATAACCAGAAGGTTCTCGTTCTTTGTACTCCTGCCAGAGCAGCATTAGCGTAAGGTTTTTGTGGGAAAGAAGTTCGTTGTGCAGAGATGCCCAGTCAGGCGGTGCCCGCCTGCTGGCTATTGCACGGGGATGAACAGGATAAAGCAGATGTTCGAGTTGTTCGTCATCGAGGTCAGGAGGCAGTGGCCAGGAAAGATTGGCGGCAGAAGCCCGGTACAAAGTGTCAGTAACGGTGGTCTTGCCCATACCGCAAGTATCGGCAATTGCTTGTCTGGTCAGACCGCATGCCCAGGCAAGTCGGAGTATCTCTCGTATCTTTCGCATGGCAACTCGATTCTGCGGCATTGGTGCCCTCCTTAGTGAATATGAGGGGCACAATACGCTGTTGAGTTACCTTGCGACTACATCAGCTTGGTCGGATTCGTTCCGGAACGCTGGTCGGATTGCCAGCGGAATGTTGGTCGGATTCAAATCGGAATCGCGGTCGGTTTCACGCCGGAACGGTGGTCGGATTCATCCGGAATTTGCAATTTGCAGATGAAACATATTTGAGTGCATGTGTCTGCACTAAGTTTCCCTGCTCGAATCATCTCACAACCAACCGAGGCGTTTGCATGCTCCGTAGACAAGGTACACGCCAATTCCCGTCACAAAAACCCCGAAAATGAGACGTAAATGAGGGCCCTTCATCTGATTCGCTAGGAATGCACCACCCCAGGCACCAACGAACATGGCAGTCGCGATAATTACGGCTGCCTTGAGGTCGACGTTACCGTGCCGATAGTATTCGAGAGTTGCGGCAAGACCTATTGGTGGCAATAGCACAGCAAGGCTGGTCCCTGTGGCTTTGTGTTGCGAGAAACCGGCCCAGTAGATTAATGCAGGGACAATGACGATACCTCCGCCGATGCCGAACATTCCAGATGCTACGCCTCCAAATATTCCGATTAATGTAAACAAAAACAACGGTGGCATGGTGAATTCTCCGCCAAAAGGAGGATCTTTATATTTCTCCTTATATAACCTCATACACTATAAGACCACAGACGACTGCCATTAAAGACAGCGCTAATATGAAAAGATTGTCTGCAATATTTGCCAAAAGACTCTTGCGTTTATTGTAACTTCGTATTTTCAAAGAAATATATGAAAGAATACAACTGAGGAGAAACAGAAATGCATCAAGGGCAAGCAACTCCTGGCCATAATGTGACGCACGTACTCCACCTAAATGTCGCATTATCCCTATAACAGTTAAACAAACACCGACAAGAGTTGCCGAGACAGTGAAAACATGGATTGTAAGATCAAATTCAACAAATGCCTTGGATGGTTCCTGTGACATATTGTGCCTCAAAGGAAAAGATCTGTTTTTTATTTATTTTCTAAAGAGATTTGCCGTTTTCAGCAATTATATCAGCCACCATTGCTGCTCTAGCCCATACTTATTTTTTCTTTGGAGTGCTCTTTCTTTTCGGGACTTTAACTTTGCGAGAACTTTTACGCTGTTTGGTCGCATTAGGTTCTTCCCGGATATTGCTCAATAGTTCACGTGGCTCGGTGAAGTTCGGATCAGCCATGCGTGCCGCCTCCAGAAGGGTTTTTGCCTTTTTTAACTCTCCAGTTTTAATTTTGAGTTTACCTAGTGCGTTCAACGATTTGGCGTGATCTGGATTGAGGTCTATGGCTTTTTGATACTCGGCAGCAGCGAGTTCATACTCCTTCTTGAAGTCATAGACAATTCCGAGTTTATAATGCGAGTTGGAATCATTCGGGTTGATATCAACTGCTTCCTTGAGGAGGGCAATCAGTCCGTCATATTTTTTTTGTTTTACATAGTTTGACAGTAATGCGTTTCGGATCCCCTGATCGTTTCGGTCAAGGCGTAGAATTTCCTGATACTGGCGCTCTGCTTCGGCATGCAATCCTTTTCTGGCATACAGCGCAGCAAGTTCTTTTCTTATCTCCAAGTTGTCTGGAGAAAGTCTGACTGCTTCCAGATACTCGTCGATGGCTTTCCGTGAATCCTTGTTTTTGTCATAGAGCCGTGCCAACCTGAAGTGAAGGATTGGATTATCACCGCGGAGTTTGATCAGTTCGTTGTACTCAGAGATTGATTGGGTAAAGTTGCCGCGAAGAGTATATATGTCGGCCAACCGGCGTCGCGGGTCGCCATTTTTGGAGTCATACTGCAATGACATCTTGTATTCCGCCTCTGCCTTGTCCAGCAGCCCCTTACGCTCGAAGAGTATTCCCAAAGTGTAATGAAGTGAAGGGATCGACGGGTTAAGTATGATTACCTGACTATAGGCTTTAATGGCGTCATCATCACGACCTGCTGCCATATGGGCGTCTCCTAGTTTTTCCATTGCATCTAACCGGTTTGGCTGCATCTTTACAACTATCTCATATGTTTCTACAGCCTTGTCATAATTTCGGGCAAGAAGCAGTTCATTGCCTTTCTGCATCAGTGAGGCAATGTCTGCTTCTCTTGGGTTGATCCCTGCCAGTTCCATCTCTTTTTCAGCAAGCAATTTGTCCCCTTTTTGCCGATACAGATCGGCCAACTGCTTATGAATGGACTTGTCAGAAGGGTTGGCAAGAGCGGCAGCGTTATACTCTCGTATGGCATCATCAATTCTGCCACTTTTTTCATGGATGCTGCCAAGACCGCACCGCGCATGTTCATTGTTCGAATCTCTGGCAATAACCTTTTCATATTCAATTGCGGCTTTATCGAGGTCACCATTTCTCACATAGGCGTCAGCGAGCCAGTTAATAACCTCCAGGTCATTTGGATTTTCTTTCACTGCTTCTTCTGCATGATAGATGAGTAACGCTGTCTCGCCTTCCTTGTTAAGAATCTTTGCCAATCCCCGGTGATAACGTGGGTCACGCGAATCATTCAGAGCCTTTGTCAACTCTGCTGCCGCAGAAACATCCGAACCCTGTTCAAGGTGCAATAACCCTAGACTGCCGTGAACTTGTTCCATTGTTGAATCAAGATTTGCAGCCTTTTGATATTCTTCGATCGCCTGACTGACATCCCTTTTTCGTTCAAGTTGGAAACCTTTTGCCAGGTGACCAATTGCACCTTCAGGACAGAGAGTTATTATCGGTCCCACAAGCGGTTCAGTCATCCCTTGCGATGAGTTGGCAAGCATCTGTGCCGCCTCCTGACAGGGCTCTTTTCTGAAGCCCCAGTCGAATCCGCACAACAGCAAAAAGAAAACTGCAATTGCAATCAAGCCAAGAGATGTTTTAAGTAGGGCTGCAGGGAATGATGTTTTTTCTTTAGTCATGATGAGCATTCTCCGTGTTTGCCTATTTCACGCTAAACAACGATGAGAGAAAAACAATTCTCAGTACGTTAACCGCTGGCAATGATACAGGCTCAGGGCACACACGGGGAGATGAGGGCTTACGAAACAGCCCTCATTTCCCCAGGGCTGTCTACTTGATTATAATGAATTCGTCGCGACGGTTTTTGGCCCACGATGCTTCATCATGTCCTAGGTCATTCGGTTTTTCCTCTCCATAACTGACGGTGGATAATCGCTGATCTGAAACCCCCAGTGAGTTCAGATAATGAGATGCTGTCCTTGCCCGACGCTCTCCGAGAGCCAGGTTGTATGAGTCTGAACCACGTTCATCACAATGACCTTCAACTCTGACTTTTAATTGTGGGTTTTGCTTCAGTACGTCAAAGGTTCTGGACAGAGTTTGGCGGGCAGTTTCGCTTAGTGTCGATGAGTCAAAGTCGAAATATATTTTCTCCAACGCTGTTTTCATTTCGGAAGTAGCCGTCAGCACCTCTGGTTTTTCTGATTTTTTTGCTTCCTCACTGACACGAGGTTGCGTATTTGCATCACCGGAATCAGGAGATTTGCTCTTCATATCTACCGGTTTGGCCGCTGTTCCTTTTGATACAAGAGGTTCGTCTTTCTTGACAACCTCCTGTTTGGCGCAACCGGTATACAGGAACATCCCAGCAAACAAAATTGTAACTAACTGATTAACAGACTTATTCATGTCATCTCCTTTGTTATGGATAGAATAATGCACAACACCCTGTTCATTGCGAACCAATAGGCTACCGGCAACGTACAGGGTTAGATGTTTTCAGGAATGTGGCTGAAAAGTCAGACGATTAACAGGGGGGGGCTCGGGGAGCGTTTGGTGAAAAATGCGAATAACCGGGAGGTTGAAATGCATATTGGAAATCGGAGCGATAAAAGACAGGCGAGGAGATCTCAACAGGTCTAATGGTGATTGCAACAGTTTCGAAAGACTTTTTTACAGCGCTTTGTGGTGCCTTGACCTGCTTGTCTAAAACTGCTCGATTGATTGGTTTGTGGCGGTGTGGGCGTGAGATATCTGGCACACGCATCCCGAGAAAGAGAATACTGAGCGCAGTCACACAAGTTATGAGAAATCGAACGCGGTGATAATTTATCATTTTGCCGTGAATGCAACTTGGATCGTATTTTAGTCTCTTATAGCACGTTCACACGAAGATAAAAAGCGAATCATCGTGTATATCTCCTGTAGCGTGTCGAACAAAGATCAATACATAACTATTTGATTTGTGAATCAAATACTAAGCGACACAATGGTCGAATCGTGATTTATGTGCAGTATTTAGCAGGTAGAGCCTATTTATTGCATTAATCTGCACGATGACTTTTTAGCATTTTCTCAACATAATTTTGGAATGTGCATTACATATTGACATTCATATATCTGAATAGTATTTTGTGCATAGTCACAAAACATCGGTGGGAGGATTAAATGAAAATATGTTTTCCAGTTGAGGAAAATCAAGGGTTGGAGAGTAAGGTATACGGGCATTTCGGGTCTGCACCCGGGTTTGTCGTAGTGGATATGTCCACCAACGAAGTAACATCTTTAAACATCAACGACCAGGTCCATCAGCACGGCGGTTGCAATCCGCTAGCAGGGCTTGGCGGCTATAAAGTGGATGCAGTGGTTGTTGGAGGCATTGGCGGCGGCGCACTTCACAAACTGAATGCTGCCGGGATGCGGGTATTTCAGGCACAGGTTGGAACAATTGCAGACAATGTTGCACTCTTCCAGTCTGACGGGCTGTCTGAATATATGCCGGGCCATACCTGCGGCGGACATGGACACAGTCATGGGTGCTCTCACTAACCATGCCGCGTCCACGTAAGCCGAGGAACTGTATCTGCCCGCACCGTGCCGGATACGCGGCGGTCTTTAAACCGGCGGGAGTGCCGCTGAAAGATATTCAGGTCATTCAACTCGCCCAGGACGAACTGGAATCGCTGCATCTGTGTGACGGAGAGGGAATGACTCAGGAGCAGGCGGGAGTCTGCATGGGAATTTCTCGAGGCACGGTTCAAAGGGTTCTGGCCAGTGCACGCAATAAGGTCGCTAAGGCGCTTGTGGGACAAAAGGCATTGGCCATTTCCGGAAGCACGTAATGACGTTTTTGTGAAAAAATTACTGCTGAAGATCAGCCAATCGAGCGGTATAGCATGACGGGTGAGAAAACAATGGAACTGTTTGAAAAACTCAGAGCAGTCGCACTCCAGCAAAACCTGGATAATGAATTCCCTTCGTGGCTACTTGCTGAAGTCATGACGATAGCAGACGAACCTGACCTCTATGAAGAGAAGGTTCATCTGATCGAACTGCTTATTGATCAGATCGACAATTTCGATCCTTATGCAGGTACAGGGTGTTTTGACACATCTGTTGGAGCAGAGACGATTCAGAGTACAATTCGTCGGGTTTTGAACTGATGACATAAAGAGGTGTGATATGGAGTGTGAATTGATGGCATGTTGCCAGTTCTTCATCGACAACATGAAGAACATGCCCCAGACAGAAGAGTATATTAAGAAGAGGCTCTGTTTTGGTGACTATTCATCATGCAACAGATACAGGATATTTAAGGAGTTCGGTGGAGAGAACGTTCCTTTTGACCTTGACCCTTACGACACTGAAGAAGTTAAAAAGGTTATGCAGTGTTTGAGGAAAAAGCAAGAATGCAAAAAAGCCCATATGAGCGAGCCAAAACAGTCGTTAGAGAATGATATGAAAACATCAAGGAACTCTTAAGTGCTTCAGGACCCTACAAATCAGTACATTGCCACGATTCTGTCCCACTGTGATATTCGTGGCAAGGACGTCCTTGAAATAGGGTGCGGCAAGGGGAGAATTACCCGCGACTTGGCGAAATACGCCAGGCGTGTGGTTGCTGTAGACCCGGATGCTTGCGCCATAGATTACGCACGGACCTCCTTTTATGCGAATAATGTTCTGTTTATGCAGGCACTGAAGGGGGTTCCGGACTCTTCAATCGGCAATTTCGACATAGTCATCTACACCCTTTCACTTCATCATGTTCCTGAAACGGAAATGTCAAAAAGCCTGCTGTCGGCTGCTGCCCTTCTCGGTAAAGACGGAACTATTGTTGTCATCGAGCCTGGTGATGGCGGGTCGTTCACCGAAGCAAAAGAGCGCTTCGGTGCAGGTAGCGGCGATGAACGGCCTGCACGTGAAGCAGCCATACGTAACATGCTTGAAATGAATGGCTGGACTATGGGAGAGACTATAGCATTTCGCACCCAGTTCCGGTTTGACGATGATGACGACTTCCTGTCAAGCATGCTGCCGAACTATCCTCAACAGCCTGAATCTTTTGTCAATGACGTCAGGCGGTTTTTAGAACAACACCGTACTGCTGACGGCATAATCCTTGAGGCTGATCGACGTTTGAACGTGTTACGGCCATCTGAATATGTGAACTCCCATGATTAATCTGCTCGACTACAAGTTTCTCATCCCGTTAACCCTTCTGCTCGGCTTTGCACCCTTCTTCCCGCAGCCGCACATTGTAGAAAAGATCAGAATGCTGATGAACGGTACTCTGAAAAGGCCAATCGACATCTTTGACCTAGTGTGGCATGCCTGGCCATTCCTGTTACTGGTTTACCGGGTTGCCATAGACCTGATCAATAAAAACAGGATAATCTGATACTTCCAGACGAAGGAGACTAGATGCAGCCTCAGGAACTATTGAAGAGAATTACATCTAAAAAGGCGCCCGCTGTTGTAGATGTACGCACCGCTTTTGAATTCAAAAAAGGCCACATTCCCAACGCCATCCATGCTCCGACATGGAAAATAATGTTGAGAATGGCACCCATCCCTTCAGATAAAAACGCCGAAATGGTAGTGACCTGCGAACATGGTCCCCGCGCACAAATTGTCAAAAGTTTACTGGGGTTTTTCGGCTATCGGAATGTGACACTGCTTGAAGGACATATGGCAGCATGGAGACAAGCCGGACGGCCTCAGGACGTATAACGCACCACCAGTGAGTACACTTTTTATAGAGAAGGGAAACGAACGGATGCAATGGGCGGAACTTTACCAGAAAGAGACAGATAAACCCCTCATACAGTTTGTGGCGGATCTAAAGAGCGCAGCAGGCTCAAGAGGTTTCAGCATCCACAACGAAAGCGGCATGAATATGGCCAACTCCTTTGGTGCTCACGGAGTAGAGGTGGCGCAATGGTTTGACCTTCACATGATCCAGATCTGCAAACCTGAAAAAGCGGCGGCTAGCCTCCAGGCTAATCCGGAGCGCGCACCCCTGATGCCAAAGTTCGTCATGATATTTTCCCGTGACGGCAGGACTCAGGTGCGGTTTCTGGTCTATAACCGTCCAATGATCGAGACACTGGTCGGCGACCCGGCCTTTGCCGATTCCCTAGCCGAGAGTTACGCTGCAATCAAAACCATGATCGAAGCGGCTCTCTGATATGTGGGCGTTACTGACAAAACTGAACAAGAACCTGCTGTTAGCCATTCCAACCATGATGCTGCTTGGCTTTGCCTTCGGTGCAGTGTTCGATGCCGGATTTCTAAAAAGTTGGATTGTACCGTTCACCTTCCTGATGGTCTACCCGATGATGGTAACTCTCAAACTGAAAAAGGTACTGGAGGGTGGAGACGGCAAGGCTCAGTTGCTGACCCAGTTCATCAATTTCGCGATCGTACCTTTTGTCGCATATGGCCTCGGCAGGCTCTTTTTTGCCCAGCAGCCGTATATGGCCCTTGGCTTGCTACTGGCTGCATTGGTACCGACAAGCGGCATGACCATCTCATGGACCGGTTTCGCAAAGGGTAACCTTGAAGCAGCTGTCAAGATGACAGTAGTCGGTCTTATTCTCGGTTCACTAGCGACACCGTTCTATGTTCAGTGGCTTCTCAGTGCTCATGTGACCGTTGATACGCCTGCGGTCATGAAGCAGATTGCGGTTATCGTTTTCCTGCCAATGGTTGCCGGTTATGCCACCCAGCAGTGGCTGATAAAACGCTTTACGCAAAAAGTCTTCCAGGAGACCTGGGCTCCACGCTTCCCGGGGCTGTCAACAATCGGTGTCCTGGGGATTGTGTTCATCGCAATCGCACTCAAAGCACGCGCAATACTGGCGACTCCGGAGTCATTGTTCCAAATATTCATCCCACTTTCGATTCTTTACGTAACCAACTATCTGCTCAGCACCATTGTCGGGAAGTTATTCCTTAAACGCGGAGACGCTATCGCGCTGGTCTACGGCACAGTCATGCGCAATCTGTCGATTGCCCTTGCAGTGGCCATGAATGCTTTCGGAACCGCTGGATCGGATGCGGCTCTGGTAATCGCCCTAGCCTACATCATTCAGGTTCAGTCGGCAGCCTGGTATGTAAAATTAACGGATAAAATGTTCGGCAAAGTTGCGACCTGACACAAAAACAAAATTGGAGGCACGTATGAAGAAAGCATTTTTCTCGTTACTGACACTGACTTTGCTGGCAACAGCGACTATTGCTCTGGCCGCTGCAACCGCGCCATTGAGTACACCCGAACTGAAGCAGACCATCGGTGCCAACGGCAAACCCACCCTAGTATTTTTCCAGAACCCTAACGGTGGACCATGCAAGGCGCAAAAAGGGATTCTCGACAAACTGTCGCAGGATAGAAAAGGGAATTTCAATATCGCCAGTGTGAATGCCATGAATAAGAACGATCAGAAAGCATTTTACGATTACGGCGTCAGAAGCCTTCCATCACTGGTTCTGGTAGATAAGTCCGGAAAGATTTCACGCGTATTCCCTCCTGGAATCCAAAGCCAGGAAACACTCTCTGCTTCACTGGATGGCGTTAAATGATCGAACTCGGCATCTCCAGCATACTGCTTGCAGTCGGAGCCGGACTGGCAAGTGTGATGTCGCCATGTGTTCTTCCGGTTGTCCCGATCATCATGGCCGGAGCTGAGCGTAAAGACAGGCTCAGACCAATGATTCTGGTGATGGGGCTCTCACTGTCATTTATGATAATGGGAGCCATATCCTCGCTTTTTGGCGCCATGCTGGTTGGACGTACCCGATACATAGAGATTGCCGGTTCTATAGTCATCATTGCACTGGGTTTGATGGTGATCTTTGATATCAGCATCTTTAAGAGGATAACCGCACTATCAAACCTCCATGTAAAGGGCGAAGGGCGACTCGGTGCGTTTGTTCTCGGCATGGCGCTTGGTTTGGTATGGGTCCCGTGTGTCGGGCCTTTCCTGTCGAGTATTCTGACCATGGTGGGAACAAATGGCCAACTGACATACGGCATTACCCTGCTCGGCTTTTACTCGATGGGATTAGCAGTGCCGATGCTGATACTGGCCTATTCGTCTCATCTCCTGCAAAGCAGGATCAAGGCGCTGGCACGACATGACAAGGTCTTTAGGTACGCATCTGGCGCGATTCTTGTTGGATTTGGGTTGTATGCTGTCGTAATCGGCAATTTTGCGTTTTAAACGTTAAATGTAATGGAGGATCGTACCATGGAGATGAAGATTACCTTTCCTGGCGGCAAGAAGGCCAATGCTGAAATGAACGGTATGATAGTTCCAACTGACCAACCGGTGGAAGAAGGCGGGGAGGGAACTGCGCCGAGCCCTTTCATCTATTTTCTATCGTCACTTGGCACCTGCGCCGGAATTTATGTTCTCAGTTTCTGTCAGCAGCGACAGATTGACACCGCAGGGCTCGAACTCACTCAGAAGATGGAGTTCGTTGCCGATGATAACGGCAAGAAGCGACTTTCCAGACTGACCATCGATATCATGCTGCCACCTGGCTTTCCCGAGAAATACCGCAACGCCATTGTCAAGACAGCCGAACTCTGCACCGTGAAAAAGGTCATTATGGACCCTCCGGAGTTTATCATCAATGCCTATAACTCCCACTGATGTATATATACAGATCATATTTCACGGTTGTATATGCGTGAATCTCTGCTACTTTTTATGCACTGAGAGAGCATACCGATCAATGTTTCGTATAGTTTCATGGACATTTATTCCCGAACTACAGTCAGGTTGATAATTATTGAATCAGGCGCCTTTGTAGAAGGAAAAATATGAAACTTCAGCCCACAAAATCAGTTGATAATCTGACAGAGGGCTCTGAAGTAAAGGCAATTGCCGTAAGAACTCTCACATATGTTATTTGTGGCGCATTACTGCTGATCCTGTTTTCAATGATACAGAGAAGACTGATGGGAGTGGCAATCAGTTTAACTCCCAGGGCTTTCGTCGTTCCGGTTATTTTTGGTGGTGGCAGCGGACTCTTGCTTGCCATTTGGCAGGAACGGCTTAGAAAAACAATGATGTTGCTTTCAATAAGTGAAGATCGCTACCGAACAGTTACCGATTTCGCCACCGATCTCACCTACCTCCTTTCTCCTGACGGAACACTTCATTATGTCTCTCCAGCAGCATTCAAACTGACCGGTTACTCCCCATCAGATTTCATTTCAGACCCTTCACTTCTTGATAAGATAATTCATTCGGATGACAAACAAATATGGCTAGCCCATAAAAGCCACCATAGCGAGCAAGGTGAATTCGAAGAGGTTCATGTAAGAATAGTGACTAAAAATGGCAGAGTCCGCTGGATAAGACATGTATGCAGGCCTATTTCGAATGAAAGTGGCGAATTCCTGGGTATCAGGGGGAGCAATAGCGATATAACCGAGATCAAAAACGCTGAAAATGAAATCCGAGAACTCAATCTTTCGTTAGAATCAAAAATCGCAGAAAGAACTGCCAGGCTCGAAACTACGCTGGTGGAACTCAATTGTCTCAACGAGGATTTGCTTCGGCAGAGGCAGGCTTTGGAATGTTCAAACCAGGACCTTGAAGCCTTCAGTTACTCGGTTTCTCATGATCTGAGAGCCCCATTGCGTCACATAATCGGTTTTTGTTCCATTCTTTCTCAAGAGTGCTGTGAAAAACTGAGCACAGAAGAAATGTTCATAGTAGATCGTATCAGCAATGCCACAAACAGAATGGACAAGATGATTGATTCAATGCTGCATCTTGCAAAAATTAGAAATGCCACTATGTGCAAAGTGCCGGTGAATCTTTCCGAAATTGCTGAAAGTGTTGCATCAATGCTGAGAGATACCTCTCCTGGACGTTCCATCAAAGTTACAATTGAGGAAAACCTCACAACAATCGGTGACAAGATGCTGCTAGAAAATGCAATTCAGAATCTGTTTGCGAACGCGTGGAAATACACATCCATGACAGAAAATGCAGAAATAGAATTTGGAAGAGAAATTATAGACGGAGTTGAACAGTTCTATATAAGAGATAATGGTGTCGGATTCGACATGGCTTACGCTGATAAACTGTTCACCGCATTTCAGCGTCTGCATGGCAGAGAGTTTGAGGGGTCAGGCATTGGTCTTGCCACAGTAAAAAGGATAATCGATCTGCATGGCGGTAACATAAGCGGTGAAGGACAGAAAAACTGCGGCGCTGTTTTTCGATTTACCCTCGGGAGCAGTTTTATCTAAGGCAAGAACTGTCACTCGAATTGTCGATAAATATGCAATTCACCCAAGGAGTAGTGATGAAAACATTCCGGCAACTGTTATTTGCTGTAGCGTTGACAGCCGTTATCGGCGTTCTGACCTACACTGCTGTCACTAGGTATGTTGTGCACAAGGCTGAAGAGAACCTCCAGAGCATCATCCTCTCACACCGGTCATTTCATGCCTACATCCAGCAGGTAATGCACCCGACCTACTACAAGGCCAAAGACGAGGGGAGGGTCGCCAAGGACTTCTATGCGCCACAACTCCTCTCGTCGTCATATATCATCCGGGTCATGCACGGCCTCTTCAACAAGGAGCGAGAGAAAGAAGGGCTTCCCCTCGTCTACTACAAAATGGCCTCGCTACCCCCCAGAAATCCGGTCAACATAGCCGATGACCGGGAGGCATGGCTGATAAACTGTTCAATGAGCGACGCGACCTGAAAGAACATATCGAGATCAGGAGCATTGACGGGAAGAAATACCTGCTCTTCGCCAAACCGTTCCTCGAGACCAACCAGGCATGCATTCTCTGTCACGGCAAGCGCTCCGATGCACCGATAGTACTTCAGCAGATCTATTCAGGACAGGGCGGATTCAACGAGTCTGCCGGCACGATCAGAGCGATCGAATCTTGACTGTTTGACATCCATCTCTTCATTTATAACCATTCCAATAATTATCGTGGCATCCTCTGAGGCCTTCTCATGTATGACCTTAGATATGATGTAAAAATCATCCATTGTCATACTGCTACTACCTGTGATGTTGAGTAGTATTCCTCCCGCTCCACCAATTTCAACACCATAAAGCTCTATTGCTGACGCTGTCTCTCAATGGCACGTGGAAAATAAATCTATACAAAAGGGCCGTTATTTCTAACGACCCTTCAAAACGTATCTTTAACTGAACAGATCTTCGATCTTCTCGACCCAAACCGGCCCGAAATCAAGACCAGCTGTGTTTTGGAAATTCTGCTCCCAGCCCTGTTTTATACTCTCAAGCTGGTCAAGCAACTGCTGATCACCCGGATCGCCCCGCTGCCTTACGTCGTGAATCAGTGCCAGCACTTGTCCATAGCTAGGGTTTAATAATCCCCCATAGAAGGCATCCATCTCTCTATGGTGACACATGTCGATCTCATGGCGGTCGCTGGACCAATCGCAAATCAGAATCGATCCATATGCGAAATAGACATACTCAGGGATACTCCTGCTCGTACCCTGTTCCCAAGCCCAGATTCGCGTTTCTGGGACAACCGGGGAGTACTTGCACCCTGGCACGTAGACGGGAATAAGTTCTCCCATTTTTTTCAATGACACTTCTCCGTAGCGCAAGTTGGTGCGTATCAACTCCAGGTTCAGCGGCTTACATCCCCACATAGAGACCCTCCTTTTCAAGGCTAGGAATGAATCCCCCATCGTTCCCGCCGCTTTTGATGTTCTGTTATCTGATCAACATGCTCACTGATGATCGCATGCCGCTTGATGTTGAAAAAAACCGGCGACAGGCTTTGAGAAAGTCTTTTCAGATCTCGGTGGAGCCGCATATGCATTGTTTTCGGAACACAGAGCAGGTTTTCGACACGATTGTCGTCAGTAATGCCGTTTAGGTGATGAATGCAGCAACGCGGCGGCACCCTTTTGCCATGCGCACGTTCCCATAGGACAATGTGCAGCATGCGATGCAGAGTCTTTTTCGCAACTGGGTCATAAACATACAAGACGATGTACCCCGCGCTGTTTCTGAATGATTTCGCGTTATCCCATAAGTGGTTTTTACTTGAAAGATACGGGGTTTTGCTCTCAGTTGATTCCATTTTCCACCTCCGATTTCAGGATTATGCCAGAGCGCCGATGCCTGAATTCATTGCGTGCCATGCCTTGTATGCGCGGCTGTTGATCAACGCGACCCCATCTGGCTCAAAGAGAGGAGTTTCTGGCAATCCCTCGTACTGGTCTTTCGCAATCATGATCATCAACCTGATTACGAAGCATGTCTTGATCATCATTTCCGAAGATGACGGCATCGGCAAGCCCGTTTGCCGGCATCGCAGCTCCACACCTATCCGAGCAAGCCTAATAAATTCCATGGTGTGTTCAGCAGCAAACGCATCAAGTTCCTTTGCGTCCTCCAGCCTGAGTTTATCCAGGGTCACGTTGCTGTTGCGCTTAACCCACTTTTTCATCTCCGAGAAGCTTCTAGCCATTGTAATCTCCTTTCTGTCGTAGCATTTACGTCAATTGTTCGTATATTTCGACAAACAATAAGCACTCAATCGACGAGTGCCATTTTTGGTTATTATACGATTATTGGTCGTATATTTCAATAAAAAAATTATGCCGCGTTTTCTTCGAAAAGGTCCTGACCGAACTCCCTTTCCAAAATGGCCTTTACTGCCCGCATTTTTACGCTCTTGTTTCCGGTAAGCCGCCCATACACAAGGTCCCTCGCAACGCTATGTGGTACGTCGTTCTCCTCGCACCACTTCCGAAACGACAATCCCTTGTCAATGAGAGCATGTTTGACTCTTTTGATGCGGTATTCGTCTTTAGATGTCATGAGAGTTATATACACGACCCCGGCGGTCCGTTCAAGCCAGATCACTCAGCCGTCGACAATCGCTCTCCATCTGAAATGCCTGCTTTCAGACAGCCATCGTCTGAAAAACTGGTCATTATTTTTATAAAGTTTTACTGAGCTGACAAATTTTCAAATGGCCTCTTCCTCGTCTCACCAGATTTGCCCCCTCATTTTCATTACTTGTCACAGGTTGGCATTGCCGGCATGACGCCCCCTTCGCTGACTCCGACTGCGGCTCCTGAGCGTTCAACATTATCATCAACTCAACAACTTGTCCGGGTCGCAACCGGGTTTTAATTAAGGTGGCAGCATTACTCCGAGTCCGTAAAAATTTTTTTCATCAATTTTTATGAATAATTTCGACATATTGGTCACTACATTCATGTTAATGGCCCATTTCAGGGGTGCAGCCGGTAACAAATAATACATGGGTGGTCATAGTCATAACCGCAACAGGAGGACGAAATGCAGATCTTCAATTACGAAATCAACGAAATATTAGAAAGTTGCACCTCAATCTTACCGCCGGCGCACCTCGCGGTCGCGGTCGATATCCTGGCAATCCTCGACAAAGAGGGATATGTCTCCTCAATCTACAACAAGTTCCCCCAATCGAGGGCAACAGGCACCACCTCAACGCACTCAATACTGGCAAAAATCTCTCTGCGGGATCACTCGATACATGTCGCCCGAAAGTTCCAAGCAATGGTCGATCACCGGCAACTCCTTTACCCCCTAGGCATTATCGCTTGCCTCGCTCACGACATTGGCAAGATTCCACGTATCTGCAACCAGCTGCCGGGCGAGTACACCATGACCAAGCACGCCCGTGCCGGCGCTGTTGCCATGGAACGCTTGATTGATGGCAGGCTGACGACCAGGGAAGCCTTAGCTGTCATCCTTGCGATACGCCATCACCACGATTGCAATACCAACGCGAGCCCAATATTGGATTTGCTCCGCCGAGCCGACTGCGAGGCTAGGGATGATGAGTTGATTGGGCTGTTCAGGGGGGAGGCTTGATGAAACTTGGATGCATATCGGCAACATTGAAGAGATTCTGGCGCCTGAAGTGCCTGACAGTTACTGTTCTTTGTCCAAAAAGGCGGAGAGTCGTTGCTGTCCCGATAACGAGTTATAAAACCGATGGAGATAGCATCAAGAAAGATTTAAAGAAGAATGAGGCCAATATGCCACTTAACGCAAATACAAAGGATCACGGGAGGACAGAGACATGCCAGACGATGAATCTTATGACATTTACCTCTCATTTGAGGAAGTCATTGATACCGTACACGTCAAGAAATGGAATGAGGAACTGAATCTTTCTCGTAAGCTTCTCAAGCTTCTTTACGACTTGGGCAGACTGTACGGCGATCAAATATGCGATGTCGAGTCGATGGAGACAACTGCGTTGCTGATAAAATCCGAGAGATTTATCAAAATGGCTTTGGCTCGACTGACGAAAACAGATCGGCAGCGGCTTATCGACACGGCGGAATACAACAAATGGGAGTCGTACGCATACACACGGACCTATAACCTCAGCAAACCACCACGGACAAACGACCTTGTTGCAGAGATCGAGACGCTGTTCGGGTTTACCCTGTCAAAGCAACAAATCAAGAGGGTCAATATAATCAGGAAAAGAGCGATCAACAACAAATCGTACGCTAAAAAGAAGGGAACTGCGGAGAACTCCACAGAGCGGAAGGAGTAACTCATGGATTCTCCTAACTTTACCATCAATCAGCTTCGTGAATGCTGGGATCGATACCTCCGCTATTTGCCCCCGATGGAGCGAGGTATCGCGTCTAAGCTTCTCTTCATGTACGACGGCGCCCGGTTTTATTCCCCAGCAGTCTTTACCAGTCCCCCAGAAGAGGATCCGGACTTGAGGTTCACTCCGTTCACAAGGGCAGGCTTCGAGTCGGTCCCCCTCGGCCAGCACGTGGTCTACGCGGTCGAAGCGCTCGCCCGCCTGCTGCCAGCCAGTGAGCTTATGTACAGTTCAGCCATGCTGGCAACACTTTGCTGTGATCTTGGCAAGATTCCGGGCATTGTCGACAGGCTGGTGGACAATCACGCCATCTACGGCATGGTATTGTCTGACAGGTACTACCTTAAGGGTTTGGGGGATACCCTCAGGGAAAATGTGCTCAACGCAATTCTGCTCCACCACGCCAACGTGAACAGCAACACGAAGGACAGCACCATTCTCTGCGACCTGGTCAGAAAAGTCCACCAGATGGCAACGCTAACGGCAATCCGTGAGCTGTCGATGGATCTTACTTCGCTGATCGCAACCTGGCGCAGGTTCAAGGCGGAACCTTTCATCCATCCACGGAGGGAATGGTACCGCTACGTCGAAAGCACCACGCCGATAGATTTCTCATGGCTTGACCCGCAGCTTTTCCTGGCTGAGCTCGCCCCGTTGATAAACAGGACATTGCCGGACGAGTTCGTGTACCTGACCAAGGATGATGTTGCTCTGGTCAGCGTGGACACTTTCCTCAAGATCGTACGCAAGATGGCCCTGGATCAGTGCTGGATGGATATCCTTGTCTTCGAGGCTGACCATCTAGAGCGCTGGCGGATGGTCACCCTTATTATCGAGCGGTTTCTCGGCGCCAGCGATGTCATAGCCATAGGGCTGTTAGGTAAGGATCACCGTCTTGCACGTTTCGATGTGGGATATCGCAGCGGCAAGAGACTCAAGGCAAAGCTGATACCAATCAATGTAGCGACATTGGGAACGAAACGGTTGGACGCGCTCAGAAAGGGCAAGCCGGCCTGGGCTCGGGTGACAGCATGCCGTAAGATCACGGAGAAAGAAGCCGAATCAGTCGGGTGGCGGGATGATGAGTGAGGTGGTTGCGGGCCTGCCCAATAGGAGATGAACCGTCAGGTTCCATTTCCCAGGGAGGTCGAGACATGAAGAATCCGGCGAAAAAAACAGCAACGAGCATCGAGCCACCGGCCGCGAACACGGCAAGGAAATTCATCTCTCCGAATGAACTCAGTGAGCGTTGGGGCTGCGCCCGCACCTCGGTCGACAGAATCGCCCGGGCAGCAGGGATGACCAGGGTGCTGCTTGGCGAAGGGAAAAACGGCATGGTTCGCTACCTGTACGACGAGGTCGTCGCCTACGAGGAAAGCCGAATGGTGGGCCCCTCCTGAGGGGCCACGTCATCACTGTCCCGCTATCTGCTGTGCACAAGCCTCAGTTGCGGTCGTTTCGGCCGGTCAGACTCGTCCTGAGGCAGGCAATCGCAGTCTCCGCCACGCCCAGTGGGCGATTGCTGCGAGGGATCGTCGGCAGCAGGTCCGGCAGGACTGGAGCCCGGTTCGGGGAACTCCACCGAGTCGGCCATACTGGCTGGCATAAGGTGGACGTAGTGCCGGTGGCAGATCTCGGGCGAATTTCCCATTAACGCGGAGATCTTCTGGAGGCTCTCCCCCTTCATTGCGAGCTGACTGCCAAAGGTGTGACGGTAGTCGAGGCAGGTCCAGGGCAACCCATTCTCAGCATTTGCCGCGGCCAGGTCGCGCGAGAAATTGTCCTGGTCCCACCTTGTGCCATGGGGCGATGGGAAGAACCAGTTGCCATCAGAAGGAGGGGGCGCGTAGCTGGCGAGGATCTCCCTCAAGCGCCTACTCACTGGGATCGCACGATGATCGCTTGTCTTGGGCTGCCACGAGTCCTTCTTGGCCTTCTTCTGACTCCTGGCCTGCCGCCTGGACTGCTTGCGGTCGAGCCGCGTCGCCTTGCCGGAGCTGGGCTGCAAGCCGTTGGACCCCTTACTCACATCCGACTTGGTATAGACCCTGACCATGCCGTACCTGCCGGCGGTCAGATCGATATCGCCGGTCCTGAGCCAGAGGACCTCTTCCCGCCGTAGCCCGGCAAAGATCAGGACGGCAACCATCACCCTGAGCTGAGGGTATCCCTTGAGTTCCTCCAGCTGCTCCTCGATCTCCTCGAGATCGAGAAAGATGATCTCGGTCCGCTCCACATCGAGCATCGGGACCTTGGCTGCCGGGTTAATGCCGCCGGGGAAGCGTACGCCGCGCTCGGTCATGGCCCAGTTGATGAACCGCACGACGACCTGCCTCAGGTGGTTCGCCGTGTTGTTGCTGACACCTTTGCTCTTGAGGTAGTTGTCGCGGCAGCGGGCGACATCCGCAGTGGTCAGCTGCTCAAGGAACGGCACCTCCAACCTGACTCGCTCCTCCCGCTCAGGATAGATCTGTGCCTTCCTGCTGATCTTAGGGTTCTGCACCTCAAGCCCAGGGCAGAGCGGCCCGAACGCTTCACGTAGGTACTGGATGATCTTGTTCGCGTTGTTGCGTTTCTTGGTGAGTCGCAGATAGTCGACGTACTCGCCGAGGATAGCCGCGAGGGGAGTCCGGGTCGGCAGCGGAATGTCCTCGTCACGGAACAGAGCGGACTCCACCATCCGCATCTTTTCCTCTGCCATCCGCTTGCTCGAGGTGTGAAGGTTCTTCCTGACCTGCTTTCCGCTCAAGTAGTACTTGTAACGCGCCACATGGTTTGCATAATTCAGACACATGGTTTACGCATTATTCCAACTAATAAAACCTTCGTAAAAAGGGTGCAAAAGCACCCCTTAAATCAACCGCATTTTATACACGACTAAAAGAGTCGGGTTTAAGGTTTTTAGGGTAGTTTTAAAGAGTTCATATGACCAGCCTCCATATTTGACTTGTAAGCCGTTTTCTAAGTTTCCCTATATCGAGCCACGCCTTTAAAATCCCTTCTTAAAACCAATATATGGCGGTAATTCTTTCCTACAAAGTCTCCATCAATTCAAACGCCACAGAGTGGTTATTGACGTAAGGGAATTCGATCGCAGATAACCGCCGCAACGTTGCCAGCCAGCTCCGTTTTTTCAGCAGTACTCCGGTGTCTGTTGGCTCAAATACGAAAAGCAGCGGCTGATCGATGCCTCGATCCCATTGCATGTCGAATATGTCGCTGAACGCCTGGTCCTGAGAATTGACCGGCAGAGTAAACTGTATTACCCGCCGCGGTTCAGATCGATCATAATAATCCACTCCACCTTTTGACCGCTCGGAGGTAGTGTCTGTCTCGAGACTGATTGATGCTCCATAAGACATGTTTAAACCCGGTTCAAATGCCGGCGCGTAAAAGGCCCTGCCGATCTCAATATATCCGGCCGAGTTGGCGGTATCAACGATCTCGGTTTTCCAATAGCGGGCAGTTGCTGCCGCAGTCAGAATGACATAAAAATCCTCTTGGTAACGCTTCTTGTTTTCCACGGCCGGGTAACCTTCTGGCCATACCGACAGTGCGGTTGAATCCCAAACCAACGACGTATAGCCCGAATCAGAATAGCCCCTAAATCTGACAGTGGCAGCAGAGCTAAGGTTGTGCCTGAGCAGCGCCAGGGCTCTAATGGCTCGCGGTGTGCCCATATCAGTATTGAACTGGGTGGATGCTGCCAGAGCATTCGTTGACCGGGCTTTTTTCGATAACAATGGGCTTTTCAGGTTTGTCAGTGGCAGAGTGGCCGACCAGGATCCGCCGGACAACGTCGTGCTGTAACTGAGAGAATCATCCAAGCGGTTCGGATAACAAAATAAACAAGGCATATCAGCCCCACAGGTAAAAAGTGATTTTTTTAGCCGACAATTCCATATTCACGCCGATCAAGACGAATAGCTTTCCGGCATCATATCCGTAACGTGGGTACGTTATTTTTATGACTTTCCCGACTGTAGGCATGCTAGCAAGAACACTCGAGTCAATTGAGATCGATACATAATCCCGCCGAACTTTTCGCAGACTGAGTTGCCGAGTGGTTTCTGTTTGTGCCGCCGCTGACGACACCAATAAACTGTCCAAGGTTATTTCTGTCGCCAGGGGATGCACGGTCAAGACAGCATTATCAAAGTCGTTTACCGTGCGATATTCTAAAGAAACCCGCGAAAGGTACTCTGTAGAAGGTGCAATTCTATAGGTGAAGATGTTGGCGCTATTGAACGATACGGCGATGAATGAGCCGTTACCATAAGCAATTCCCTGCCAGTTGGCAGCTGACGGCAAGCCGACCTGATACCATAAAATACCGTCAGGAGAAACAGCAGCCACCTTGCTATTATTCTCGACTGTCGCAACAAAAACCCTGTTGCCATAAGTGATATTTGACCAATATGCCGTCATCGGCATGGTCCGCGCTGTCCAGGTTATTCCGTCGGGCGACGTGGCGAAAACATTGCTGTTATAGACGATTGCCACAAAAAGCCCATTACCGAACGTGACAGACCTGCCAGCGCTGTTTGTTGGCGTTCGGGCCGTCCAGGTTACACCATCAGGAGAGGTTGCCAAAGCGCTGCCATTATAGGTAATAGCCACAAACACATTGTTACCATAAGCAACGCTGGTCCAAGTACCATTCGCCAAGTCGCCTTGACTCCAGGTAGTACCATCAGTCGAACTCAAGGCACAAACTGTGCTGCTGGCAGCCAGGGCAACAAAGCGGCCATTCGCATAGGTAATAGCAACCCAAACACTTGAAACCGGCAACGTCCCAGGAGTCCAATTTATGCCATCAGTTGATGTTGCATAAACATTGGTGGCATTGCCGTTTGCCCCATTTCCCAGCAAGACAAAAGTGCCATTGCCATAAGCTATTTTTACCCAATAACCGCCAGTCGGAGGCGACGGCAAGGTCCGTGAGACCCAGGCAATACCGTCCGGGGATGTCGCGTAGGCCGAACCGTTTTGCGGGATTGCAACGAACAATCCATTACCATAAGTGATTGCCGACCAATATGCCGATGCAGGGAGAGTTCCGGCAACCCAGGAGAAATTCAAGCTGCCGGCAAGACTTGTCATGTTCTGAACCGTGGCAACCTTGTCATAGTTCAAATTGACTTTCCAGACCGGTAAACCACGCCCTTCGTCTTTGGTAGGCAGTAGCTGAAGGTTGCTTATTTCCTGCTTTGTGAGTTCGATTTCAGGAGTGCCTGAAGGGGAATCCAGCCGGCCTACGTTGAGCTTGTTATTTGCGTCAAACCCATACCATCCACCGATACTGCCGATTACCTCATCCAATGCCTTTGCAATGGTTGTTTCGCTATTTATATATATGCCAATAACCGCACTATTGAGAGTATCCAGATCAGTGAAGTCCTGATCGATCAGGTCGTTGGTTGTGAGTACCCGCAAGGCGATCTGCTTTGCAATCTGGGCAGCAGTTCTATTCGCTGCAGTTGCACCCTGTATCCCGTCGAATGTCACAACTCCGGCTGGCGCAGATCCCAACCGGAACATGCCACCACCCAGCCAAGCTCGGTAATATCCTTCGGCCGGCGGGTTTGCCTCCATATCTGCTTGGCTAGTGTAATTAGTGCCACGGCCGAGTAGAACACCCTTGTCGTAAACTGCGGGGATATCCTGCAGCGCACCATCATGCCCCTGATAAATCAGCCGCGAGGTATTAACCAGAAAAGGCGTGGCATTCGACACCTGACCCAACAATACAGGTTTAGGCTTACCCTTGATGTCAGCAGTACCTTCAACCCCTGCGGGAAGAACGTTGGTGCCGGCATATTTATTTTCCTGGAAAGCTACATCAAGAACGACTTGGGGATCCTTTATCCTGATTGACACGGATGAATCGTTGAATACTGGTTGCTCCATGCTGCAACTCAACGTCATGCCAATAGTCACTCCAGCAATTAACTCTCGTATCACAGCGATTCTCCCACCTATTCCATAGTTGCGGAGGCTGTCCAGCTGCCCATCTTTATTGACCAGCTGTATTTCTCCGTAACCTATTTTGGATGCGCCTCTTGTAGTACCTTCACCAAACATCATAATTTTCAGCGCACCAGGGTTAGACACGCATGGTTCATAGTAATAGCCGTCATAAATTCGACCGGAACCGCTGGTGAATCGGAGAGTTTCAACAGCACTGCCAGTATGGGCAGGGATTTCTATAAGATATTCACTCATTGATTAACCAGTTGCCGGTTGTCACGTTCAATGCCAGACAGCACCTTTTCCAATGCCGTGAGTTTATCGATCTGCTGGGAATGCCCGGCGCCGGAGAGGCGAACCAGGGCGCGGACTTCGGTGATAACTTCCTTGAGCAGCGCAACCAGTTCGGAATTGTCACCGCCGCTGCCGTTGACCTGGATCCCGTACTTGCGAAGTACTGCCGACGATGCCGGGTCAACAATGATCTCGCCTTTATGAACCTGGGCCATCTGGTCGTAAGGGATGAATGGCGAACCGACGTCATAGCTGCTGATGCCCAGCATTTTCTTGATTTCATCGGTGACATTGCCGCTGCCGTTGGCGATACTTAGCCAGACAATACCGTCGCCGGTGTCAATCTTGCCGTTCGGGGAAGAAACGCCATTAACTATTGGCCCAACGTCATATTTAGAGTCATAGCCGGTGCGCTTGCCAACTGAATATTCCATGGCGATCTGGGCATATTCTCTAGCTTTGACCTGTACCTCGGCAGCAACGGCAGCTGCCCTCGCCTGCTCTGCAGCTATTCTTTGACGCTCGGCCTCTGCTGCGGCCTGGGCATCGGCTGCCGCCTGGGTTGCGGAATCCTTGGCCGCCTGATCAGCCTTGAGGTACTGCTCAAGAAGGGTCGAAACGCCGCTGTTTTCGCCCAGAATAGATTTGAGGTAGGTGAGCTGATCGATATTGCCGTCAGCAATCGAAGCCTGGATCTCTTTGAGCTTGGAGAGCTGCTGCTGCGCCACGTCGATCTGGATCTCGGTGGAGGTTGGCAGACCGCCAAGCTCGGCCAGAGTCTGAGTAACCAGGGCGAAATCGGCAGCATAGGCCGGGCCGGTGGCATTGTAACTGCGCGACGACGTCAGAAACTCCTGGGCGATCTGGCTGATCCCTTCCAGCGCAGAGACATCGCCGAGTCTAGCGCGGTCGGCAGTTGCCCGGAACGATGAGCCGAGCTGGTTGTACTTAAGATCAGGCGAAAGCGTAGAGAGATCACCACTCAGCATGTTTTTCAGAGTAGTCATGATCTGCATCTGAGCCGAAACAGCCGAGGATAGCTTGCTCTTGATCTGCTCGGCAGCAATGGTCATCTCGTTTGACGACTCTTTAAGGGTGGTTGAAACGTCTTTTACAGCCTTTTCATATTCAAGTTGCTGGACAATCAGCAGCTCAGTGACGTCATAGCCCTTGCCGAGATAATCCTGGTACTCTTTCTGCTGATCGATTACCAGCTCCAGAAGATCGGCCGAGGCATCGTTGCCGGCTACTCTCAAGCGACGGATCTGCAGATCCTGTTGGGCTGCATACGCCGCATCAACTGCGTCCATCATCGTGCCGAACGATTCGGCAATATTCATCAGGGAGGCAAAAAGCGCCTGGCCGGTTTCCTTGGTCAGATCCAAACTTTCAACCAGAGTCCTGAACCCTTCGCGGGTAGTTGGCACGGTTAAATGCATCTCGTTGAACGCGACATTCACCTGGCGGGCTGCCTGGGCTGCCTTGCGCCCTTCCTGTTCGGCATCACTGAACATGGTGGTGAAATAGGTGTCGATAGCGTCGGAGAACTTATCAAGCCCGCCCATAAGTTCGGTGAGCTTATAAGCAGCATTGGCGCCTGACATTGTTGATCTAATGAAAGTGCC